>MGTY01000075.1 GCA_001799695.1 Elusimicrobia bacterium GWA2_69_24 | reverse complement strand
CGACATCGCGCATGGCGCCAGCCCTCCTGACCAGATGGAGCTGGAGCCATCCTTACACCACCCGGCTACCCACTGAGAAGCCGGATGAACCAAAATTGGAGACGACAATGACATCGCGCCTCATTACCCATCGAGTTATTACCTGCCGAATATCATCTCCGTCGCAGCCACCACCCGGACCAACGGGCGGTCCTCGTTCTCGAATTTTGGACGGCGCACCGTCCACCTGGGCGCGCCCGGGAGCCAGATCCTCAGCACGACTCCGGGGAACACCTACAGCACGTTCAACGGAACCTCCATGGCCACGCCGCACGTCACGGGGGTGGCGGCGCTGCTCAAAGCCCAGGATCCGGACCGTGATTGGCGGGCCATCAAGAACCTGATCCTGGCCGGCGGTGACGCCATCGCCGCGCTGGCGACCACCACCATCACCCAGAAGCGGCTCAACGCCCGCGGTGCCCTTACCTGCTCCAACTCGACCGTCCTCTCGCGCCTGCTCCCTGTCGCCACCACCATCAGCGGCTCGGTCGGGACGCCCATCGACCTGGCCGCCCTGCACATCAACTGCGCCGATCCGAATGGCAACGTCTCCGTCACCGTCAACCCGGGAGGGGCGGTCATCTCCCTCGTCGACGACGGCCTCGACTCCGATCAGGCGTCCGGGGACGGCATCTATTCGGGCCGATGGACGCCCACGGCCGGCGGCACCTTCACCCTCACCTTCCCAGGCGGCGACGTCGTGACGGTACAGGCCCTCGCCAACTACAGTGTGGTCTCCACGCCCTTCAGCTACCGGAACATCACCGGCACCAACCTCAACCTCGGCGACGACACCTCCGCGTCCATCACCTCGCCCTTCCCGATCCTGTTCGGCGGGGGAAGCTTCACGACGCTGTTCGTCAGCGACAACGGCTACGTGAACTTCACCGGCTCCTTCAACGACTTTATCAATCGACCCATGCCGACCTCGCTCGCCACGACCCTCGTGGCCCCGTGGTGGGACGACCTGTTCCCCGTCGTCGGGACGAGCCAGAACGTCTTCTGGGAGGTGACGGGAAGCGCTCCCAACCGGGAGCTGGTCATCGAATGGAGGGACATCCGGTATTTCATCTGCCAGCTCGACAGCGCGGCCACCACGAAATTCCAGGTCGTGTTCTTCGAGGGGAGCAGCAGCATCCTCTTCAACTATGCGGACGTCTTCTTCGGCGGCGTGTGCACGTTTGCCGATCGAGGTGGCTCCGCCACGGTCGGGGTCCAGGTCGGCCCGAGCCTCGGCACTGAGTTCAGCCTCAATAGCCTGAGCCTGAACAACAACACGGCGCTCCTGTGGACGGTGACGGCCGCGCCGACGGCGCCCACGCTCAACGTCACTCCGACCTCCCGGGCTTTCGGCAAGGTCCCGGTGGGCAGCTCGGAGGACAGAACCTTCACCGTGAAGAACATCGGAGGCGGCACGCTCACCGGGAGCGCCACCACCAGCGCCCCGTTCAGCGTTGTGTCCGGCGGCTCCTATGCCCTGACCGCCGGCCAGAGTCAGCAGGTCACCATCCGCTTCACCCCGACCTCGGCCGGGACGTTCGCCGGGAGCGTCAGCCTCAGCGGCGCCGGCGGGACGAGCCGGTCGCTGACCGGGACGGGCATCTCGGTGTCTCCGATCGCGCCCTCGGGCCTGACGGCGACGCCGGTGTCGGCGAGCCAGATCAACCTGGCGTGGCAGGACACCAACGGCAACGAGACCGAGACCCGGATCGAGCGAAAGACCGGCGCGGGGGGCACGTTCGCGCAGATCGCCACGGTCGGGGCGAACGTCACCAGCTTCTCCGATACGGGCCTGACGTCAAACACCACCTACGTCTACCGGGTGCGGGCTTGCAACGCGGTGGGCTGCTCGAACTTTTCCAACGAGGCGTCGGCGTCCACGCAGGCCGTCTTCACTCTCACCGTGACCGTCCGCGGCTCGGCCAGCGGCACGGTGACGAGCAGCCCGGCCGGAATCGACTGCGGCACCGACTGCTCGGAGGTCTATACCAGCGGGACCTCGGTGACGCTGACGGCGGCGCCCGGAGCGGGTGTCACCTTCAAGCAGTGGAGCGGCGCCTGCGCCGGGACGGCGCTCACCTGCCAGGTCTCGATGACGCAGGCGCGCGCGGTCACGGCCACCTTCGCGGTGGTCTTCACCGACGCCGGCGCCGGCGACGCCCTGCCCGCGGGCACGCTGATCAAGGCCGTGCACTTCACCGAGCTGCTCGGCGCCATCAACAAGCTGCGGGCCGTGCTGGCGATGTCGGCGGCCACCTGGGGGATCACGCCGACGGCGGGCGGCACCGTCCTGGCGAGCCAGCTGACCACGCTGCGCGAGGCGCTGGCGGCGATCCCCGGGGCCACCGGCTTCACCACCACGCCCATGGCGGCCGGGACCCTGATCACGCGGGCCCAGCTCAACGAGCTGCGCGCGGCCGTGCGCCCGCTCGAGTGACGCCGGAGCGAGAGATTCGATACCGCTGACGCCACCGGAAGTCGCGACGGTGCTCGATGCCGCCCCGCCGCGATCCGCGCGGAGATGGCCGCGATGCCCGCGCCGCTGCGCCGCTGGCACCGCGCGCCGGGCGAGTGGTGCGCGTAGGAGGTGGTGGGCCACCTGCTCGAGGCTGAGCGGCGCCGGTTCGCCGGGCGCATCCGCATCATTCTGGCCGAGGACGAGGCCAGCCTATCGGGATCACTGCCATCATCCGCTGGCGCGTCGCGTGACGACCCCTGAGGCTTGACTCCCTCCGCCCTCCTGGGCCAGTCTGTGGGCGGGAACAGGGGGACACACCCATGGCCATGCCCGCCCACCCGCACATGAAGCGGGACGAACAGGGCGTCGCCTGGATCGACAACGCGAACGTCAAGGTCATCGAGGTCGTCGAGGACCGTCTTGCCTGCGGCTGGAGCCCCAAGGACAGCCCGTCCACCTCTCGCTGGCTCAGATCCACACGGCCCTCGCCTACTCCTACGACCACCAGGCGACGCTGGACGCCGAGATCGCCCGCGGACCTTGCCGACTTTGCTGGCCGGGTTGAGTGCCTTTCCCTGGGCGCGCTCGAGTACCTCTCGCGGCGCTGATGGCACGAAGCCGAAGCTCGCCGTCCGGGCGGTATGACCGGTCTGGCATGATGGAACGACCAGGAGGTCTTGGATGAAGACGCTCTCGGTCAAGCTCCCGGACGGGCTCGACGCCAGGCTGACGGCAGTGGCGCGGCGGCGAAAGACGAGCAAGTCCGCCCTGGCGCGGAAGGCGCTGGAGGGCGTGCTCCGCGAACCCGGCAAGCCGAAACCCGGCTCGGCGCTCGACCTGGTCCGCGATCTCGTCGGGTGCGTCGCCGGCCCAGCCGACCTGTCGGTCAACAAGGCCTATCTGAAGACGCTCGGCCATTGACCCGGGCCGTGCTGCTCGACACCGGCCCCCTCGTGGCGCTCCTCAATCGCCGTGACCGCCACCACCGGTGGACCACCGAGCAGTGGGCGGGCCTGGAGCCGCCCGTCCTGACGTGCGAGCCCGTTTCACCGCGATCCCGGCGATGGCTACGTCAGAAATCAGCATCCAGCACCCAGGATCTCAGCCTCGCACAGGGGCGCGCACCACCCGGAACCCCAAGTAGTCATGGAAGTTCGACGGGACGTCCCAGTCCCGGGAGGCGACGCGGCAGAACCCGCGAGAGTTGAGCCACGCGCCGCCGCGCACCACTCTTGAGCCGGCTCCGAAACCTGAACTGCCCGGATCCGGAATCGGTCGGGAGACGAGCTTCTCATAAGCCTTCTCGTCCCACCCGTCCTGACACCATTCGAACACGTTGCCGACCATGTCGAGCGCGCCGTAGGGGCTCACCCCGTCGGGATACATGCCGACCGGGGACGTGCCGTGCAGCGAGCCGTCGGAGTTGCACTTCGCCGCGTGCCATTCGTTGCCCCACGGCCAGAGCCGACCGTCCTCGCCCCGAGCGGCCTTCTCCCACTCCGCCTCCGTCGGCAGGCGGAACGGCTGCCCCGTGACGGTGCCGAGCCACCGGCAATAGGCATCCGCCTCGTGCCACGTGACACCCACGACGGGCAGGTTGGGCGCGTTCCATCGAGGATCATCCCAGAGACCGGGTTCTCGCCGTCCGTCCCCGGCCAGCCACTGCCGGCCCTCGGGGCTCAGGTAGATTCCCAGATCCTGGTAGCGCCGCGTGCCTTGCCAGAAGGCGCGAAACTCGGCGTTGGTCACGGGGTACCTGCCGATCTCGAACTCCGAGACGAAGATGAGCAGATCCCCCGCGGTCCGCTCGTAGTCCCGGACGGGAAAATCCTGAGCGGCGAGAAACTCGGCATCCTTCGCGTTCGATCCCATGCGGAACCGCCCCTCGCTGACGCGCACCAGCTCGGGGATCGCCCCGGGCTTGAGCCGCGCGTCGCCGGCCCAGCCAAGCGCCAAGCCGACGCCCCGGCGAAGCTGCGGCGCGACCGGCGGAGGGTTCGTCTCCAAGAGATCCCGGGCGGGCCCGGCCACGGCCTTCGTCGTCTCCGCGTTGACGACCTCGCGTGGCAGGTCGGACAGCGCGACGCCAGCCAGCGCCAGGGCGTGGGCCCGCTGTTCGGCGCCCTCGCCGAGGGCGGCCAGACGCTGGACGAACTCGTTGGGGCGCTCGGCGCTCGTGATCGCCAGGTAGCCGGCCGCGAGCCGCACCGGCTCCACCCACCGGTCGTCGCCCAGGCGCGCCGCAAGGAAGGACCGTTGGGTCTCAGGGGGAAGCGCGGCCAGGTGACAGCCGGCGAGAAACTCGCGGAAGGTCGGGTGCGAGTAGAACCCGTACCATCCGTCCCTCTCCTCGAGGAGGCCGCCGCGGTCGGTCACGGCTTCCAGGAACACGACGGCCGCCTTGCGCGCGGCCTCCGGGGCGGCGCCGAAGAGCGGGTGGATCAGCTCGACCATGTCGTCCCGTCGCGCCGTGTCACCCCGGTCACCGCGCTGGTGCAGCTCGAAGGCGGCGAGGGCGAGGCCCCGGTGGCGCGGCTCGATCTCGTCCCTGGAGAGGCTCGGCTCGCCCGGAGTATGCTTCGCCGTCAGCAAGTACGTCACGGCCTCCTCGTATACTTCCGAGCGCTGGCGGGGCAGGCCCCTCCCCTCCCGGGCTGGGCGGGCGTGCAGGGCGGTGAAGATCGTCACCATGAGCGGCGTGATCGCGAGCGCCCGGACCGGATCGTTGTGGTCGATCTCCTTCTGGAGGTCGTCGGTCCTGCGGCTGGCCTCCTCGGGCTGGCTCTCGTGGATTGCCGCGTACACATTCGCGATCAGCACGTTCCGCTGAGCCGGGGTCAGGGGCTCGACCGTGCAGGCGCGAAGGCCGCTGACCTCGGTCCTCAGATAGGGGTCGATCCGAGACGTGAGCAGGCAGCGATGACCCCCGTTCTCGAAGGGCCGGCGGATCAACTCTTCGATGATCTCCCGGACGAGATGGCGGTCGCTGAGATCGACCTCATCGAGGCCGTCGAGCAGGAGCAGGCACCCTTGCCGGAACTCTTCCCTGAAGAAGGTCGCGGGCAGGTCGAGGAGCTTCGCGCGCTCCTGCAGGAAAGCGAGCAGTCCGTCTGGGCTGAGAGCGGCGGCGCCATCCTTGACGCTGCGGTTGAACTCTTTGAGCGGGACAAGGACGGGGGTCAGCCGTCGGCGACCCAGGGCGTCGAGGAATTCACGCTGCTCGTCGGAAAGCCTCCTTCGTCGTCCAAGCCGGTTCTGCGCCACGGCGAACCCGGCCCAGCGCAGGAGCGTGCTCTTGCTGGACCCGGCCGCGCCGACGATCGCCAGCCTGGAGCAATCGCCCACGGCTTCGGCCAGGCTGACCGGCGCCGGCTCCGCTCGCCCGGCGCGCTCCCTCATACCCTCGGACTCGGCGCTGCCGTCGGCGGCGTCGGGACGCGCCTGCTCCGACCCTGGCGCCAGGCGCAGTGAGACATAGGTGCGGCCGAGCTTCAGCCGGCCGATCCCCTGCACCCGGAATCCGAGCTCCGCGTACTCCGCGAGCGCCGCGTCCAGATATCGCCGCCTGGCCCGCGCGATCTCGCCCCGCTGGACGAGCCACGCCGTGCCGCTTCGGAAGGCTTCCTTGACCGACCCCCCGATGCTCGTCACGGCGCTCAACCACAGCCACAGGGCGAGGACGACGACACCCACGAGGACCAGCAGCGGCCAGCCACCGAGCGCCCAGACCACTTGGGCACACGTGGGGACGTCCCCGTCCTTCCCGAAGCAGGCGTCGGCGATGGTCGAGGTGGGCCCACCCGTCCGGGCAAGGACGACCGTCGGGAAGAGGGCGACGCTCGCCGCCATGGCGGCGAAGCACCGTGAGACCGACGGGCGACACCGGGCTCGCTCTGTCTCCATCGCGAGACGCTCTCCCACCGCAGCCGACACGAACATCGACCGCACACGCACGATAGGCGGAGACCAGTGGCAGGAGCAACCACGGTCTGCACCCAAGGCTCGCTGGAGAAGGCCCCGCGCCGGGGGCAAGCGCGGGCCCTTCTTCGGCGCGGCGCCCGTTGCGCGGGGTGACCGCCTGTTATACATTGTCGCCTGATTGTATAACGAGCCAGGAGGTCCTATGTCCGTCACGGTCTCGGAGAAGGGCTGGGTCGTCATTCCCGCCGACCTTCGGAAGAAGTACAACCTGCGGCCGGGCGCCGAAGTCTCCGTCGTCGATTACGGGGGCGTCCTGGCCCTCGTCCCCGCGATGGCCAGACCCGTTCGGCAGGCCGCCGGCATGCTGAAGGGGCGGACGTCTCTCACCCGTGCGCTACTCACCGAGCACAGGAGAGAGCGTTCGCGTGGCCGGTAGTCCGGCGGCCTATGTTCTCGATAGCTTCGCGCTGCTGGCCTACCTCGAGGGAGAGGCAGGGATGGCGCGAGTCCGATCGGTGTTCGAGGGGGCAGAGGCGCAGCGCCACACCGTGTACCTGTCGCTGATCAACCTCGGCGAGGCACTCTACATCACGGAGCGTGAGCGTGGCCTCGTCCAGGCCCGTCGCACCCTCGGGGCTGTCGATCAGCTCCCGGTGGAAATCGTTGGAGTCTCACGGGCGACGGTGCTGGCGGCCGCCCACATCAAGGCCTGCTTCCCGATCTCGTACGCCGATGCCTTCGCCGTCGTCACCGCGCAGGACCACGGGGGTGTCCTGATGACGGGAGACCCTGAGTTCAAGCCGCTCGCCGCCGCCGGCCTCGTCGCCGTCCAATGGTTGCCCCGACGGCGTCCGTGACGGGCTCTCCGCCGGCCGCCCAGGGCGCCACCCGGCTCCGCGTGGCCGTCGCCCCATCGGGCGCGCTGCTCGTCGATACGGCCGGGGCCGATGCCGACGAGCCCGGCGACGGCCTCACCCCCGGTTCCCGGGCCCGCGTCGCCGCCGCCTTCAGTCGCGGGCCGGGCCACGGCCTGCTCGATCTTGGCACGACCGAGCTCGATGCCCCGCTGGCTCCGGCCCTGGCCTTTCTGCGTGACCTCGGCCGCGCCTTCGCCACCCGGCTCTGCGCGACGCCCGACCTCCCGGAGCGGCCCGAGCGCGTCGAGATCGATTGCCCCGCGGACGAGCGCGCCCGGCTGGCCAACGCCGTGCCGCCCATGCCGGGCGCCGAGTACGTCGGCGCCGACTGGATCGCCGCGCGCTGGACCGAGATGGGCCGCGCCTTCTCCGAGGAGATGCGCGCCCACCGGGGTGGAGTCGCCGAGTGGCTGCACGCGCGCCACCCGTCGTGGCACCTCGTCGGCAAGGTGTGCCTGCACCTGGCCGAGAACCGCGGCGACGACGAGCATCCCTTCGCGTTCCTCGCCACCTACGTGGTCCGCGCCACCGCCGGCGGCAAGGTGCAGCACCGCCCGCTCGCGCGGGCCGTCGAGGAATCATCGGCGCGCGGTGACCGGCGAGCGCTCCTCCACCTCCTCGTACCCCTGCAGCGCGCGGCCGAGCGCAGCGCGTGGCTGGCCGGTCTGGTCGAGTCGGGCGCGGTCTACCATCCGCTGGCCTGGACGCCCGCCGAGGCCCACCGCTTCCTGCGCGAGATCCCGGCCTTCGAGGCGGCCGGGCTGGTCGTGCGCGTCCCCGACTGGTGGCGCGCGCGCCACCCGCCCCGGCCCGAGGTCACCGTGCGCGTCGGCGAGAAGAAACCGGGCCTGCTCGGCATGGACGCTCTCCTCGACTTCTCGGTCGACGTCACGCTGGGCGACGAGAAGCTGTCGCCCGCCGACGTGCGCGCGCTCCTGGCCTCGGCCGACGGGTTGGTGCGGGTGCGTGGCCGGTGGGTCGAGCTGGACCGCGAGCGCCTGCGCGAGCTTCTGGACCACTGGGAGCGTGTGCGGCGCGGCGCCGGTACCAGCGGCCTGTCGTTCCTCGAGGGCATGCGTCTGCTCGCCGGGGCCTCCCAGGCGGGGCGCGACGACGGGGCGACCGTTGGGAGCGGGGGCTGGTCGCGCGTCGAGGCCGGCGCGTGGCTCGCCCAGACTCTGGCCGGGCTCCGTGGGCCCGACAAGCTGGACGGCGCGGATCTCGGTCGCGACTTTCGGGGCACGCTGCGCCCCTACCAGAAGACCGGCGTGTCGTGGCTGTGGTTCGCCTCGTCACTCAGGCTAGGCGTCTGCCTGGCCGACGACATGGGCCTCGGCAAGACGATCCAGGTGTTGGGGCTGCTGCTCTTGCACAAGCGGCGCCGCACCCGCGGCGATCCGCCGCATCTCCTGATCGTGCCCGCCTCGCTCCTGGCCAACTGGCAGGCCGAGATCGAGCGCTTCGCGCCGTCCCTGACGGCGCGCGTGGCCCACCCCTCGGCCATGCCCGCGCGCGAACTGGCCGAGCTGGGGAGCGCCGAACTCGGCGGGGTGGACCTCGTCATCACGACGTATGGCACCCTCGCGCGCATCGACGCGCTGCGGGCGCGCGACTGGTCGCTGGCCATCGTCGACGAGGCGCAGGCGATCAAGAACCCCGGCGCCAGGCAGACGCGAGCGGTCAAGACCCTGCGCGCGCGCGCCCGCGTCGCGCTCACCGGCACGCCGGTCGAGAATCGCCTCGGCGACCTCTGGTCGATCTTCGACTTCTTGAACCCGGGCCTGCTCGGCTCGGCGACCCGGTTCGCGGCGTTCGTCAAGCGGCTGGCCGACCGGCCCGAGGAGCCGTACGCGCCGCTGCGCCGCCTGATCCAGCCCTACCTCTTGCGCCGGCTCAAGACCGACCGCTCGATCGTGGCCGATCTTCCAGACAAGACCGAGGTCAAGGCGTTCTGCCTGCTGTCGCGCCCGCAGGCGGCGCTCTATCAGAAGGCCGTCCACGAGCTGGAAGGCACGCTCGCCGGCCTCCGGCAGGGTATCGAGCGGCGCGGGCTGGTCCTGGCCTACCTCATGCGCTTCAAGCAGATCTGCAATCACCCGTCGCAGTGGCTCGGCGACGGCGCGTGGGACGAGGCGGGGAGCGGCAAGCTCGCCCGGCTGCGCGAGATCGCCGAGGCGGTCGCCGCCAAGCAGGAGAAGGCGCTGGTGTTCACCCAGTTCCGCGAGGCCACCGAGCCGCTGGCCGCGTTCCTGGCGGGCGTGTTCGGGCGTCCGGGGCTCGTCCTGCACGGTCAGACGCCGGTCAAGGACCGCGGCGCACTCGTGCGGCGCTTCCAGGAGGACCCGGCCGTGCCGTTCTTCGTGCTGTCAGTGAAGGCGGGCGGCACCGGGCTCAACCTGACCGCAGCCGCTCACGTGGTGCACTTCGACCGCTGGTGGAACCCCGCCGTCGAGAACCAGGCGACCGATCGCGCCTATCGCATCGGGCAGCACCGGAACGTGCTCGTGCACAAGCTGGTGTGCCGCGGCACCGTCGAGGAGCGGATCGATCGGCTCATCGAGGACAAACAATCGCTGGTGCGGGGGGTGCTCGAGGGCGGCGGCGAGGCGCTGCTCACCGAGATGAGCAACGAGGAGCTGATGGCCATGGTCACCCTCGATGTGGATCGGGCCACCGCCGAGGCGTGAACCCCGGGGCGCGACCTTGGCCACGCGCGCCGTCATCGGCTCCTCGCTCGTGGAGCTCCGTGGTCTTCCCGCCCGCCTTGCTCGACCTGTAGCGGTTCTTTCTCGCGTATCACATTCTCGGCATTCCCCCAGGCCGCGTTTCGCAGTACTGCCGAGACATGGCGTCCGCGACCCCCACGTACCAGCCCCGCGCGACCGAGCGCGGCGTTCTCCACTGCGTCGTCCGCGAGCACTTGGAGACGTTTCTCGCGGAGGCGGCCCGCGCGGCAGGCGGCGGCCATCTCCCCGAGTTCGTCGAGCACGAGTTCCGGGACTTCCTGACGTGCGGCGTGCTGGCCCACGGCTTCGCGCGCGTGCGGTGCGACACGTGCGCCTTCGAGCGGTTGCTGCCGTTCTCGTGCAAGGGACGCGGATTCTGTCCGAGTTGCGGAGGCCGGCGGATGACGGAACGGGCGGCGCACTTGGTGACGGAGGTGCTACCGCGGGTGCCCGTGCGCCAATGGGTGCTGAGCTTGCCGTATCGGCTGCGCTACGTGCTCACGTGGGACCACGAGCTATGCCGGGCGGTGCTCGGCGTCTTCGCGCGGACGCTGCTCGACTTCTACCGCCGGCGTGGGACCGCGGACGGCTGGACGGGCACGCTGACCGTGATCCAGCGCTTCGGAGGCGGGCTGAACCTGAACGTCCACTTCCACACGCTCGTGCTCGACGGGGTGTTCACGGAACCCGTGCCGGGAGAGCCGTTGGTCTTCCACGCGGCCCCGCCGCCCAGCGACGCCGAGGTGGGCCGCGTGGTCGTCACGGTGCGCAAGCGCGTCCTTCGCCTCCTCGAACGCCGCGGCTACGGGCCCGACGCCGAGGCAGCGCAGGACCCGCTCGTGGAGGAGTCACCCGTGCTGGCGGGCATCACGAGCGCGTCGGTGCTCGGCCAGGTGGCGGTCGGCCGTCGCGCCGGCGCGCGCGTCTGGCGTCTCGGATCGGAGCCCGACGCGCCGTGGATTGCCTCCACGGGCCCGCGCCAGGCCCACCTCGACGGCTTTGACCTCCACGCTGACCTGCGCGTGGCCGGTCACGACCGGAAGCGGCTCGAGCACCTCTGTCGATACCTGCTCCGGCCTCCCCTGGCCCAAGAGCGCCTGCGACTGCTGGCCGACGGGCGCGTGCTGGTGCAACTCAAGCGGGTGTGGGCCGACGGCACGAGTCACCTGCTCTTCGAGCCGCTCGAGTTCTTGGAGAAGCTGGCGGCGCTAACGCCACGCCCACGGATCAACCTGCTCCTGTACCACGGAGTGTTGGGCCCGCACGCCCGGTGGCGGAGCCGCATCGTCCCCGGACCGGAGGCGCCGACCCTCGAGATGGGAGCCCGCCTCGACGATACGCGCGGCGCATCGGGGAATGACACGACCGGCCGGCCGCAGCCGCCGCGCCACTGGCGGTGGGCCGATCTGCTGCGGCGCGCCTTCGCCCACCCGATCAACTGCAACTCACGCCGGGGAGGTGACCGCGCCGGTCCGGGTCACGCATCCCTTCCATCCGCTGTTCGGGCAGGCGCTCGACGTCGTGATGCACCGGCACAACTGGGGTGAGGACCGCGTCTACTACCGTGATGGCCATGGGCGCCTGACCTCGTTGCCGGCCGGCTGGACGAGCGCGGTCCCGGAGGACGCGTTCGTCGCCGTCGCGGCGGGCCGGTCGCGGTTTCGGGTCCCGGACCTGGTCGATCTGGCCGCGTTGGTCCTGAGGCTGCGGTCATGATGGCAGCGCAGGCCGAGGCCGGGGACTGTAAGGGCAATTTCGCCGGCCATGTAAGAGCGATTATGCCGGACGCGACGGTCAGAGGCGCGCCGCCTCTCGTGGTGGTTGGGCCGTATTCCCTCGGCAACTGCTGGCCTCACCAGCGATATTCTCTTGACAGCACGCTCCGTTATGGCATAAATATAGTTACACATCTAGCCTGCCGCCCCGGAGAGGTCCATGGCCAAGCCCAAGCCCCCGGACCCCAAGATCGACGCGCTCCGGCTGTATGGCAGCCTCAACGCTCACCCGGATCGGGTCCAGGACCCACTCTTCGCTGGCGGCGACTTCTTCGATGCCCGCGATCTGGTCCAGGTCAAGTACGAGATGGTGCGCCGCGTGCGGGTCGACGGGCAGCCGGTCAGTCGCAGCGCGGCGGCCTTCGGCTTTTCCCGGCCCGCCCTCTACCAGGCCCAAGCCGCCGTGGCGCGCGGCGGGCTGGCCGCGCTCGTGCCGAAGAAGCCCGGTCCGCGGCGCGCGCACAAGCTGAGCCCCGAGGTGGTGGCCTTCCTGCATCGGGCGCGTACGGCGGATCCGTCCTTGCGCCCCCCGGAGCTGGCGCGGCGGGTCCGGGCGCGGTTCGGGCGCACGGTCCATCCACGCAGCGTCGAGCGGGCCTTGGCGCGCCGGGAAAAAAAACGGCCGTGAGCGCGGCCCACGCGGCGCCCACGGGCGGCGACGTGTTCGGGGCCACCTACGAGGCGCTCCGGCACCGCGTCCTCACGGGCGCGGCCTTTGGCGGTGCCGGCGGCCTGGTCGTGCTCCTGCGCGACGGGCTCGCCGCCTGGATGGCCCACGGGCCAGCGGGCGCCTCGGTCGAGCCAGCGGGGCATCCGGAACGGTGGGCGGCGGCGCCCCGCGTGTCCGACGCGATCCACGCCGCCGTGGTACGCGTGCTGGCGAGCATGGCCCTCGGCGGCCGCGAGGAGAGGAACCCATGAGCACCGACGCGTCCCAGAAAGTCACCGCCAGTCACCTCAAGCGGGACGCGTACCTGAACATCCGCCAGTCGACGGTGCGGCAGGTCTTCGAGAACACGGAGAGCACCCAGCGGCAGTATGGCCTCCGGCAGCGGGCCGTCGCCCTGGGCTGGCCCAATGACCGCGTGATCGTCATCGACACCGACCTCGGCCAGTCGGGCGCCTCCGCCGCCGATCGTGCCGGCTTCCAGCAGCTCGTCGCCGATGTCGGGCTGGGCCGCGCGGGCATCGTGCTCGGGCTGGAGGTCTCGCGCCTGGCGCGCAACTCGACCGACTGGCATCGGTTGCTGGAGATCTGCGCGCTCACCGACACCCTCATCCTCGACGAGGATGGGGTCTACGACCCGGCGCACTTCAACGACCGGCTGCTCCTCGGCCTCAAGGGGACGATGAGCGAGGCCGAGCTGCACGTGCTGCGGGCCCGCTTGCGCGGTGGCATCTTGAACAAGGCGCGCCGGGGCGAGTTGCACGGCCATCTGCCCGTCGGCTTCGTCTACACTCCCGACGGCCGCGTGGCCCTCGATCCCGACACGCAGGTCCAGGAGAGCGTGCGGCTGCTCTTTCAGACCTTCCTGCGCACGGGGGCGGCGCACGCCACCGTCAAGTACTTCCGCGAAGAGCGCCTGCTCTTTCCCATCCGCCTGACCGCGGGGGCGCGCAAGGGGGAGCTGGCGTGGACGCCGCTCGGCCTGGGCCGGGCCGTCCATCTCCTGCACAATCCCTGGTACGCCGGCGCCTACGCCTTCGGCCGGCACCGCTGGCGCAAGCAGCCTGACGGACGCACACGACGGGAACGCGTGCCGCGCGAGCAGTGGCACGCGCTGCTCCGAGACGCCCACCCCGCCTACATCTCCTGGGAGGAGCACGAGCGCATCGAGCACCAGTTGCCCGCGGGCACGAAGGCCCTGGGCTGGGAGCGCCGGCAGGGCCCGCCCCGCGAAGGGCCCGCCCTGCTCCAGGGCCGCGTCGTCTGTGGGCTGTGCGGCAGCCGGATGCAGATCCGCTACCGCCCCCGGCGCGGGGGCCAGCTCGTCCCGGACTACGTGTGCCCGGGCCGCGGCCGGGGCTACGCCGAGCCCCTGTGCCAGAGCATCCTCGGCACCGAGATCGATGCCGCCGTCGGCCAGCTGCTGGTCGAGGCCGTGACGCCGATGGCGCTCGAGCTGGCGCTCGCCGTCCAGCACGAGATCCAGGCCCGCCTCGACGAGGCCGATCGCTTGCGGCATCGGCAGGTCGAGCGCGCCCAGTACGAGGCCGATCGGGCTCGGCACCGCTACATGCAGGTGGACCCGGCCAACCGACTGGTCGCGGACTCCTTGGAAGCCGAGTGGAACGCGCGGCTGCGCGCCCTCGCCGAGGCGCAGGCGGAGTATCAGCGTCAGCGTGCCGCCGATCGCGCCACCGTCGACCCGGAGCGACGCGCGCGTATCCTCGCACTCGCCGTCGACGTCCCCGCGGTCTGGCGCGATCCGAACACCCCTCAGCGCGAGCGCAAGCGGATGCTGGCGCTTCTCGTCGAGGATGTCACCCTGCTCAAGCAGCGCCAGGTCACCGCCCATGTCCGGTTCCGCGGCGGGGCGACCACAACCCTGACGCTCCCCCGGCCCCTGACCGCCTGGGAACTGCGCACCACCAGCGCTGAGGCCCGCCAGCAGATGAACGCGCTCTTGGACGACTACACCGATGCCCAGGTCGCCGCGATCCTCAACGAGCAGGGCCTGCGGACCGGTGCTGGGGAGGCCTTCAATGCGGTGAGCGTCCAGTGGGTCCGATCGTCAGCAGGCCTCACCAGCCTCAAGGAACGCCTGCTCGCCGCCGGCATGCTGACCGGCACGCAGATCGCCGCCCAGCTCGGCGTCCGTCGCACGACCATCGGCCGGTGGCGCCGCGAGGGGCGCCTTGAGGCCCGGATTTGCAACGAGATGGGCCAGTGGCTGTATGCTCCCCAGCAAACACGTCCATCCGACGGCAGGCCTCCAAGCGAACATGCTGCGCCGGGTGCCAAGGACAGATCCCCTGTAGGAGGTGCAGTATGAAAGGTGATCCTTCGACCTCGACGTCTTGGCGTGTCCGCAGTGCGGGAATCGGATGCGCCTGCTGGCGACGATTGAGGATCCCCGGGTCGTGGAGCAACTCCTCACCTACCTCGGGCTGCCGAGCGAGCGGGTGCGGGCGGACCCCGCCCACCCGCCTCCCGCGATCCTCTGCGCGGACACGCCCGCCTGATCGCCCTCGCGCCACTCCGTCGGTCTTGACATGCGCGGTGACGCGGCGCTATATGTTTGTCCGCGTGCCCGCGGGGAGAGAGGGTAATGCGCGTGCTTCGACCAGCAGGTGAGGGTGATGCGCTCGGTTCGCCCAGCGCCCTCCGCCCAGCGCGCTCGCTTTCCTGCGCCGACGGCGGCTCGCCTGCCGCCCAAACCAAACCACCGAGAACGGGCTTTATGTCGCCTATCCGCCTCGTCGTCTTCCTGGCCGCGTGTCTGCTGGCCGCAGAGCCGGCCCTCGCCCAGCCGAAGATCAAGAAGGCACCGCCGGCCGGGCCGTTGATCACGATCCATGCCCCCCATTCGGAGCAGTTCGAGGTGGCGCTCGACGAGGTCGAGCTGGACTGGAGTGGCGATCCCACGGCGAAGAGCGCGGCGCCGGGTCACTATGCCACCGCGATCGCTGGGGCGGCCGTGGTGGACACCGACGTCCAGCGCGCAACGTTCAGGGTCTCGGGGATCTTCGATCAGGCCGATCTGTCGGCGAGGGCCAAAGCCCTGCAGGCTGCCAATCCCGGCGCCGACTACTACCTGGTGCTCTACGAGCCCGGACGTCCTCGAACCAAAGCGACGCGCCGGCTCCTCACGCGCGAGGTCGCGATGCTGCTTGACCCGGGAACGTCGCCCCAGGGCGTCCTCGCCGGCCTCCCCGGCGGGGGTCTCCGCGCCGTCCCGGGCGTCGCCGACGGGTACGTCGTCGAGGCGGCGGAGCCGCTGGCCGCGGTGGAGCTGGCGGACGAGCTTCGCCAGCGCGGGGGCGTAAGGAACGCCTATCCCCTGCTGAAGCGTCAGCAGTTTCCCCGATGATCGTCGTTCGCACGCCGCGGACATCGTGCTGGCCGAGGCTCCGTCTGGCGGCGTGGGGCGCGACGGTCCTGTGGGTCGCTGGCGCGCTGCTCCCTGCCCGCGTCGCCGGGCAGGCCGATCCCCTTCTCGAGCAGCAGTGGCACCTGAAGGCGCGGAGCGCCGAGCCAGCCGGGGCGAATGTGCGGGCCGTGTGGCCGACGACCAGGGGCTCCGGGGTCGTCATCGGTATCGTGGACGATGGGCTCCAGCACACGCACCCCGATCTTCAGCCGAACTACTCGAGCGCGCTCTCCTTCGACTTCAACTTCAACGACTCGGACCCGAGCCCGAACACGTCGGTGGATCACCATGGCACGGCGGTAGCAGGAGTCGCCGCGGCCCGAGGCGACAACGGGATCGGGGTGAGCGGGGCGGCGCCCCTGGCGACCCTGGCCGGGCTTCGCCTGATCTCGGCGGCCGCCACCGATGCCCAGGAGGCCGACGCGCTCGGTCATCAGGGCAACGCGATCCACATCAGCAGCAACTCCTGGGGCCCCGCCGACGACGGTAAGACGCTCGCGGGCCCGGGGCCGCTCACGCAGTCGGCGATCGCCACCGCCATCACCCAGGGCCGGAGCGGCAAGGGACGAATCTTCACCTGGGCCGCCGGCAACGGCAAGGCGAGCCAGGACAACTGCAACTTCGACGGTTACGCTAACAGCCGCTACGTGATCGCGGTAGGGGCGCTCGCCGACACGGGCACCCAGGCCTCCTACAGCGAGCCGTGCGCGGCCATGCTCGTGACCGCTCCCTCAAGCGGGGGGAGCCGGGGCGTCACGACCACTGACCTCGTGGGTGCCCCGGGCTACACGACCACGGACTACACGAGCACGTTCGGCGGCACCTCGTCGGCCACGCCGCTGGTGAGCGGGGTCATCGCGCTCATGCTCGCTCGGAACCAGGCGCTGACCTGGCGGGACGTGCAGCACATCCTGGTCGAGTCCGCCTTCAAGATCAATCCCGGAGATTCCGGGTGGACCACCGGGGAGTTCGCTCACAACGAGAAGTTCGGCTTCGGCCTGGTGGACGCCCAGGCGGCCGTGAACCTCGCGACCACCTGGACCAACGTGGCCGCCGAGGCCTCGGTCCCCGCCGTCACGCGCACGCTCAACGTCACGATTCCGGACAACAACGCGACCGGCGTCAGCGACAACGTCACGATCGCCAGCTCGTTCTCCAACTTCACCGTCGAGCGCGTGGAGGTCGTGTTCGACGCCACGCACACGTATCGTGGGGATCTCGAGGTGACGCTGACGTCTCCCGCGGGCGTCTCAAGCCGCCTGGCGACGGTTCGCAACGATTCGGGCGACAACTTCGCGTCCTGGCGCTTCGGGTCCGTCCGCCACTGGGGCGAGGTCGCCGCCGGCACCTGGACGCTGAAGGTCGCGGATCGGGTCGCCCAGGACGTGGGGACTTGGAAGAGCTGGAAGCTCGGGATCTACGGAACGCAGAGCCCGCCCGCAATCAGCGTGACGCCGACCGGCACCACGGACTTCGGCAGCGTCACCGTCGACACCTCCACCGACCGCGACTTCACCGTCAAGAATACCGGTGGCCCCACCTTGACGGGCAGCGCTTCCACCTCGGCGCCCTTCAGCATCGTCTCCGGCGGCTCCTTCAGCCTCGGGGCCGGCGCCAGCCAGACGGTCGTCGTCCGCTTCAGCCCGACCTCGGTCACGACGTTCTCGGGGAACGTCAGCTTCACGTCCAACGGCGGCGACATCTCACGCGCGGTGACGGGCACGGGCAAGGCGGTCCAGTTCTCCCTCACGGTTAGCAAGGCCGGAAACGGAACTGGCACGGTGACCAGCAGCCCAACCGGGATCAGCTGCGGCGGAGACTGCTCGGAGTCTGTCGACAGCGGGACCTCGGTGACCCTCACGGCTACGCCGAACTCGGGCTCCGTGTTCACCGGCTGGAGCGGCGGTGGATGCAGCGGTACCGGCACATGCACGGTCACCGTGAGCGCCGCCACTACGATCACCGCGACCTTCACCGCCTCGCAGCAGATGTTCACCCTCACGGTGGTCCGGAAGGGCTCGGCCAGCGGGACCGTGACCAGCAGTCCGAGCGGCATCAACTGCGGATCCACGTGCTCGGCGAGCTACCTCGTGAACACCGTTGTGACCCTCACGGCCACGCCGGCCGCCGGGGCGACCTTCAAGCAGTGGGGCGGGGCGTGCAGCGGGGCGTCCTGCACCGTGACGCTGAACACGAATAAGACGGTCGATGCGGTCTTCGCCAAGACCTTCACCGACGCGAGCCTGGTGGTTGGCAACACCGTCAAGGCCGTGCACTTCACCGAGCTCCGAGAGGCCATTGACCGTCTTCGCGCGGTCAACGGGCTGGAGGCCTTCGCGTGGACCGATCCGACGCTGGCTGCGGGAAGTACCGCGGTGAAGCGGCTGCACCTCACCGAGCTCCGGACCGCGTTGAGCGAAGCCTATGACAAGGCCGGGCTGACGGCGCCGGCGTACACGGACCCGAGCATCGTCGCCAAGCAGACGCGGATCAAAGCGGCGCACCTGAACCAGCTCAGAGACGCCGTCAGGGACCTCGAATGATGCCCAGTTGGTCGGCGTCCGACGCCGAGGCGCGGACCGGCCGTGGCGGCCCCTCAGCCCCGCCCGGCCGAGGCTGTTGCGTCGGAGAAACTGACGAGTTATAAGGGGCAGCGTGAGCCACCACCGCGCCGTTCCGGCGATTGCCGTCTTCGTCCTGGCCCTCCTGCTTGGTCAAGCGCCCCGCGTCGCAGCCCAGACGACCGAGGCGGACGTCTACGTCGCGCAGGCGATCATCGACATCGACGAGCGGCGGTACGACGCGGCCCTGGCCAACCTCAAGCGCGCCCTCGAGCTCGAGGCCGACCGGTCTACGGGCCAGCGAACAGCTTCCAGATCACGAGCGCAACGCCGCTGGCCGGCCTGGGCACGGCGGGGACAATTCAGATCAACGGCGTGACCCTGACGCCGACGACGCCGCTCGCGAACTTCAACGGCAGCCTCGTCTCGGTCCAGGGTGGCGGGTCGGTGACGATCGGCCGCTGAGCGCGGGCCGCGCGCTCAGTACGTCCAGGAGAGGACGAGCGAGAAGACGTGGCGGTCGAAGTCGAACACCTCGATGTTCGACCGCGCGTTCGTCACCAGGAACTCGGCGGCGAGCGTGAAGTTGGACGGCAGCGGCAGCTCGGCGCGGGCGGTATTCGTGAACTCCTCGTCGTAGCGGCGCTTCGTGGCGGGCGCGTACGACGGCAGCATCGTGTTCTTGTGCTGGTAGTTGCGTAGCTGCACGTCGAAGTCGTACTTCAGCCGGAGCCCGCCCCAGGGTAGCGTGTACTGGCCGCCGGCGCTGAACCGGTGGCCCGCGTATTCGTAGTTCCGCCCAGACGTCTGGTCGTAGTCGAACTGGTACCCCGCCTTCATGAAGTGGCGGTCCTGCGCGAAGCGCAGCAGGTGGAGGAACCCCACCATGCAGTTGTCGGCGTCCCGCTGCTCCTGCTTGACCGGCCGCGGGAAGCCCTCGGCGAAATCCTTCGACTGATAGCGGAAGAAGCCCTGCGTCAGGTTCATCTCGCCCTCGACGACCGCGCCGGAGAGCGTCACCGTGTGGCGCGTGAGGAACTCATCGCCCTCGAGGCCGAGCCAGTCGTACGAGTACTGGACGCCCGCCTGCCCGGGGAAGGCGCCCAGCGAGAGCTTGCGCAAGAGGCTCGCGGTGACGAGATGGTCGAGGACGTTGAACTTCGGCAGGTCGTTGTTGTACGTCGTGAAGAACGAGTAGCCGGCCGACGACTCCCAGTCCTCCGTCCGCCACCACACGTAGTCCGCGCGGACGCCGAAGACCTCGCCGGTAGACTCGGGATGCCGCCGATCAGCGCGGTCGGCGCGAGGTCGTTCGTCACGTTGAGCGCGTTGCCGGTCCCGCTGAAGCTCACGAGCGACGTGCCGATGGTCGCGACGGAGCCGCCTTTCCTACGCCGACGGCGGCTCGCCTGCCGCCCAAACCAAACCACCGAGAACGGGCATTATGTCGCCTATCCGCCTCGCAGATTATCCCCAGCATGCGAGAAGCTGTCGACCAGGACGTCGGGGCGGCAGGGACAGGCCTGAGGCCGGTCGCCGGCGATGGGTCGCCGCCGTCTTCGGGTTCGACGGGTCTCTCGTGGGCGGCCTTGATGAAACGGGTCTTCGCCCTGGACGTTCTGCTGTGCCCGCGCTGCGGAGGCCGGCGGCGAATCGTGGGTGTCTACTCCGGAGGGCAGAGGCTGCGTGACCTGCTGGAGCGACTGGGGCTCGGCGATCGCTCCTCACGGCCGGCCCCGGAGCCATCCGGTTGACATAAGCCCCCCCACGCGGAAGTCCCTCGCCCGGCCCCGGGCCGCGCTCCCTGGTCTGCCCACCCCCGTCGCTCTCGGCTTGGTCGCGCCCGGCTGGTCCGTGAACGAGGGCAAGGTTCTCGGCCGCTCTCCCCATTTCTGAGCACCGCTGACGGTCACGACCCCACCAGGGCACTTGACGTTGGCGGCCAGCAGCGGGATCCTGCCTCGCGGCAAGGGCCAAGGGGGAAAGGTTGGCAGGCTCGGCCGGCGCGACAGGGGTTTTGGACCGCCTACGCTCTCGAGGAAATCGTCGAGGCGCTGGCGCTGGCCCGTGAGGTCTATGACGCCGTCCTCGCTCGCTTGCCCGCAGAAACGCGGCCATGACCGAAGCGGTGGCGCGCGCGCGTTCCCCCCCTTGTCGCCCGGGTCAGGCGAGGAGGCTCACCGGAATCTCACTCCAGGCCGTTGGCCTTCAGCACCTGGTCCAGCGTGGCCTGCACCTGCTCTCGCTTCTTGGCGTACGCGTCCTGAAGGAGCTGGACCAGGGCGGGCGACGCGCTCTGGTCGGCCGCCACCGCCTTGGTCGCGATGAGCAGGGCGAGGCTCGCGAGCTGGTCCGCGGTGAACGCGGGATCGGTCACGCTGAATGCGAAGCCGCTCTTGTACGACGTCCCGAATACGGTGAAATCGAGGCCGAGGGCGACCGGCTTGCCGGCGAGGCAGCCTCTGAGGCTCCCTTGGATGAGGCTGTCCACGAGGACGAAGGCGTCGGGCCGGCTCAGCGCGTCGAGGGCGGCCTGCATCTGCTTGTCCACGGTCTCGAGGCCCGCCGCCATGTGCTGGGCCTGCGTCAGGACGAGCGTGGCGGCGTCCCGCTCCGTGGTGAGGGTCACCACGGTGGGGTCGAGATCGGTGACGTCACCGGGGGTCACGCCCTTCTTCAGGTCGCTCAGCATCGTGTCGGCCGCCGTCTTCGCGGCCTGGGTAGTCGTCCGCAGCGCCTCCTTCGCGACGACGGTCGCCTGGTAGGCGACGTTGTCCTTCGCGCACGCGGCGTCGCGCGAGAGGTCGGGCGCGTCCACGTGCTTCGTGCACTTGCCGGATAAGAGGTTCCGCCAGACGCACGTCTTGACCGTGTAGTCGCAGGTCGTGATGCGGCCCCGGGCGGCCGTGATGTCCTTGTCGAGCTGGGTCAGCGCCGCCGCGAGGTCGTCCACCTTCTTCTGCGCCGCCGCGAGCGCCTGCGCGTCGGACTGCTGCGCCTTGCGCGCGTTCGCCCGAGCCGTGGCGATCTGGGCGTTGAGATCGTCAACCTTCTTCTACGCGGCCGTCAGCGCATCCTGCGTCGCCCTGATGTCGGCGGCGAAGCCGGAGAACACGGCGGTGAGGGGCTGCCGTGCCGGACCCCGCAGCCAGGCGGAGAAGTCGATGGCGAGGCGCGCGTGCAGGCCGAGGTCGGCGTTCGCGAGCCCGCTTGCGCTCGTCTCCGGCGCCCCGGCCGAGGCGTGGAAGTCGAGCTTCGCCAGCTCGCCGAGGTCCAGGTCGGTCGCCAGCTCGATGCCGGTCAGCGACGCGATCAGCGCGATGCTCTGGCTCTTGCCGAACAGGACCGCCCCGCCCTTGATCTTGAAGGAGGGTGGCGCCGGCGGGATGATCTGCGCCTTGACGTCGAGGGTGTTGCCCCTGAGGGCCACGGGACCGATGGCGACGTCCGAGATCGCCCCGTCGATACTGAGGCCGTTCTCCGAGACCTGCGCGCTGAACTTGCCGAGCGGCGCGTTCTTCAGCATGTACCAGAGGTCGCCGGCCAGCCGGATCCCGCCGTTGGGCAGGTTCATCTCGGGAATCGACACGCCGGGGGACGCGAAGGCCACATCGACGTTGGTGAGCCGCACCTTCGGGAAGTCGGGCTGGAGGGGCTTGCCACCGGCTGCGCCGACCACGCCGTTGGTCAGCGCCACCAGATCCTCGAGGTCCAGCTCGCTCACCTTGCCCTCGAAGGCCCCTTTGTCGATCACCCCCTCCGAGGCGAGCACGCTCGCGCTCGCGATCAGGTCGACCTCGCGGGCGCCGATGTGCGACTTGCCGACGAACGTCAGCGTCACCTCCGTGGTCGCCGACACCGACACCTGGATCCGCGTGCCAGGATCCAGCGTGAACCCGCGGATGCCCAGGGCGTTGGCCCAGGGACTGTCGGTCTTCCCCTGGACGTCGATCGTGAAGCCACCGGACGTATCGAGCTGGAAGTCGATGCTGGTGGTGAAGGCGAGCGCCTGAGCCTTGGTCTTGACGCTCAGGTCCGTGCTGAGGGCGATGCCAACCGCGACCAAGGGCGGCTGCAGCCGCATATAAAACGACGTCTGGAAGTTCTGCGGCAACACGAGGAAGGCGAGCGCCTTCGGCGGCGTGATCGGCGGAATCGCCGCCGCGAGGTCCAGCGACACGGGGCCGCCGAAGAGCCCGCCGATCGCGCCTTCCAGCACCAGGCCGTCCTTGCTGACGCCGAGCCCCCCCAGCGCGGGGCCCAGCGCCGTCGGATCGATCGCCGTGATCAGGTTGAGGCCGCTCACCAGCTGCATGTTCCGGTTCGGGCTGCCATAGATCGCCACCAGCTCACGCCGGGCGGCGGCGGGGAGATCGGACAGCTTGGCGTTGATGCCGGCCGCGCTGACCACGAGGGCCGCCTTGTTGAGCTTGACCTTGCCGAGGATCGGCTGGGCCGGGGCCGGGATCGGCAGGATGTCGGCGAGCGCGAAGTTCTCCTTCAGCGCGGCGAAGCTCCACTGCCCGCCGCTCTGGAACAGGACCGCGCTGAGACCGTCGAGCACCTTGATCTTGGCGCTCTTGATCGTCCCGCCGATCGCCTGCGTCGAGACCGTCACGTCGCGGAGTGCGATCCCGCTGAGGTTGGGAATCTGGTTCACCGCCGGGATCTCGCTCAGCGGGATGTCGGCGCCGGTCAGCTCGAAGCCGATGTTGGAGACCTGGCCACCCGTCGTCTCGATGCGGGCCGTGATGGTGAGGTTCCGGATCTTGCCGACGTCGGTCACTCCCGAGACGCCGAACGACGCGTTCTGCCCCAGGGTCACGGCGAGCGACACGTTGTCCACGCTCAGCCAGTCGATCCCGAACGGCTTCCGCCAGCTCTGCGTGGAGGCGCCGGTGAGCGAGATGGACTGGGTCCCGTCCTTCCGGACGAGCGCGATGGTGCCCGCGATCGCGAAGCTGTGGCCGTCGATCGCGAGCGAGGTGTCGGCGGTGATGGCCGCGGTGATGCCGTTCGTCGCCCCTTTGATGGCGAGCTGGGCGTTCCTGGCGGCGAAGGAGCTGGGCGCTCCCGGGATCGAAATAGTCCCGAGCGGTATCTTGAGATCGAGGTTGGCGAGGAAGGCGGCGGCCAGGCTGGAGGCCACGCCGCCAGCGCCGCCGAAGCTGAAGACGCTCGGATCGATGCCCCCGGACAGCGGCAGCGCGCTCGCGGCCAGCCCGACGCTGTCGAACAGCGTCTTGAGGTCCCCGCTGAGATCGACCCCCGCGCTGATGTTGACGCCCGCCTTGAGCGCCAGGCTTGTCTTCCCGATGAGCGCGGACACCGGGGCCGGAACGCTGACACTCGGGGCGGCGTTCTCGGCCGGAGCGATGACGAAGGCGGTCTTCTTCAGCGTGAGGTCGTCCAGGGGGGTGCCCTTGAGGGCGGCGACCAGGGACGAGAGCTTCAGGTCGGCCGCGAAGAGCAGGGCGACGTTCGCCTTCTGCTGGCCGGCGCCCTTGAAGACGGCGATGTCAAAGGTCAGGCCGCCCACGCCGATCGTCCCTGACGTGAACCCGGTTCCCACCGCCACGTTGGTCACGGAGACGTTCTCGAGCCCGGGCACCGTCCAGCCGGTGAGGTCGGCAAGCTTTCCCCCGGAGAGGGTGATGGAGTAGGAGGCCGTTGCGGTGCCCGAGAGGGTGGCCGTGAAGTTCTGGGGCTTGCCGGCCACGGTGAGTGTCCCGCCCAGCGTGAACGTCGGGATTCCCCCGACGATGTCGGCGGCCAGCGACAGGGCGGTGACCGACGCTCCCGCCTGGGGAAGAGCCAGCAGCCCGGCCGGCGGCGTGATCGGATCGCTGGAGAAGGACAGCTTCCGGGTCGCCGGATCGCGGCTGATCGTCACGTTGGTGAACCTGAGCGGCGCGCCGGCGCCGAGATTCAGATCAACACTGGCGGTGATCCCCGCGATCAGGCTGCCGCTGACGCCCTTGACGAACAGGCGCTGCGTCTTGTCGACGAAGCCCAGGAATCCCGGCTTCCAGGCGGGGCTCATGCCGGGGAGCGGAACGCTCAGATCGAGATTGTCGATGAACGCCCGGGCGAGCTGGCTCCCCGCCGATCCGGTGAAGACGCTGGGGTCGATCCCGCCGCTCAGCGGTAAGCCCGTCGCGGGCAGGTTGACTTCGGAGAGTAACGACTGGAGGTTTCCCGCGAGGTCGACGGTGGCGATGAGGCTCACGCCATGGGGAAGGGTGAGCTGGGGCGTCGTGACGTAGGACGACAGGAGCGAGGGCGTCGCGACCGTCTGGCCGGCGTTCTCCGCGGGCGCGATGACGAAGGCGGTCTTTTTCAGCGCCAGGTCGTCGAGCGGTGTGCCCTTCACCGCGGACACCAGGGAGGACAGCTTGAGGTCGGTGGCGAAGAGGACGGCGATATTCGCCTTCTGCTGCCCCGCCCCCTTGAAGGCGGCCAGCCAGGCGGAGATTCCGTTGACCGTCACGGCGCCGTACGTGAGCCCGGGGCTGATGGTGACGTTGCTGATAGAGACGTTCCCGAGCCCGGGCACGCTCCAGCCGGCGAGATCGGCGAGGTTCATCCGGTCGAGCGTGAAGGAGACCGTCGCCGGAGCACCCCCGGTCAGCGTGACCGTGAAGCTCGAGGAGGCGCCCCCGGCGGTGAAGGTCCCGGGCAGCGTGAAGGTGGCCGTGTTCCCGGCGATCCCGGCGGTGAACGCGAGGCTGGTGAGCCGGGCGCCCGCCACGGGAAGAGCCACGAGCCCGGCCGGGACCTGGGTGACCGGGGCGCTGGACAGCGAAAGCCTCGCGCTGGCCGCATCCCGGCTCATGGTCACGCTGGTGAACCTGAGCGGCGCGCCGGCGCCGAGGTTCAGGTCCACGCTGGCGCTGACGCCCGCGGCCAGGCTGCCGCCGACGCCCTTGACGAACAGCCGCGGGGTCTTGTCGACGAAGGTCAGGAACCCCGGCTTCCAGGCCGGGCTGATGTTGGGCAAGGGGACGCTGAGGTCGAGGTTGTCGATGAACGCCTGCGCGAGCGGGCGTCCCGCGGATCCGCTGAAGACACCGGGGTCGATCCCGCCGCTCAACGGCAGCGCCGTCCCCGGCAGATTGACCTGGGACAGGAGCGCTTGGAGGTTGCCCGAGAGATCGACGGTGGCCGTGAGAGTCACCCCCTGGACCAGGGTGAGCTGGGGACCCGTGACGTAGGACGAAAGCGGAGAGGGCGTCGCGACCTTCAGGCCCGCGTTCTCCTGAGGGGCGACGACGAAGGCTGCCCGCTTGAACGTGAGGTCGTCGAGCGGGGTGCCCGCGGCGGCGGGGACCAGGGTGGAGGGCTTCAGGTCGGTGGCGAAGAGGACGGCGACGTTCGCCTTCTGCTGCCCAGTCCCCTTGAACACCACCAGCGTGGCGGAGACGCCATTGATGCGGACGACCGCGGACGTGAAGCCGGCGCCGGCCGTGACGTTGCTGACCGGCACCGCCGCCAGCCCGGGGACCTGCCACCCCGCCAACTGCTGGACATTCTGAGCCCCCGGCCCCTGGGCGTGCGACCGCCCGAGAAGGGGCGAGGCCACCAGCACAGCCAGGGCGGTGAGAGCGACGAGGAACCGGCGGCAAGCCAAGACGTGAAGTGAGTCCATGGTGTCCCCCCGTGGCACGCGCCGGGCGCAAGTTGGCCCTTCATACGTTCCTCGCCGGATTCGAGTCAAGCACATTCCATGCGTGGCTGCTCAGGGACTTCGGATAGACTGGCCTCGGTCAATGACACGGCTGCTCGCGGTTGCCGCCGCGGTACTGCTCGTCGCCGGTTGCGGGACGGGCGCTCGTTTCGGTTCTGCCGCGAGCGATGCCGCTCCAACCCCGGCCGACCTCGCCGCGCTCGTGCCCAGCGACGGGCGCCTGAGCGTGCCGCTGGTACGGTCGGGCGTCGAGGCGCTCTCTCGCGGCGACTACGTGAGAGCCTCGAAGGCCCTGGGCCGCGCCATCAAGCTCGACCCGCAGAACGGCGCCCTCCACTTCCTGAACGGCCTCGCGTATCACCTCCGCGCGGCGGCGGGCGACGGCAGCCAGTACCAGCTCGCCGAGGTCGGCTATCACCTGGCGCTCCAGTTCTCGCCGACGCTCTACGTGGCCTCCACGCAGCTCGGGCGACTGCAGTTCAGCCAGGGCCGGTTCGGCGAGGCCCAGAACGCTTTCGCCTCCGCCCTCCTCTTCGATCAGAAGGACCCGGCGCTCTGGCTGGCGCTCGCGGCAGCGTCCTACCACGCCCAGGACCTCCACACGGCCACGTTCGCGCTCAAGGCCGCCGAGCGACTGCAGCCGCAGAAGCTCGTCCTCCTGAAGACGGGAGCCCTCATCCGGGCCGCCGCGGGACTGTCCGACGAGGCGCAACGTGACGTGGCGTGGTTCCGCGCGCTGAGCCCGAGCGACACCTCCCGGCTCGAGCATCTCACGCGCCGGCTCGACGACTGGCGCGACACCCACCGCCGCCTCGGCAACGCCACCCTCGCGCAGGCGCAGCCGAGCCCGCTGGACCGTCCCCCACCACCGGCGCCGGCGGCGGTCGCGCCACCGGCACGGCCAGCAACGCAGCCCAGGATGGTCCTCGTCGATGTGGTGCTCATCCGCTCGGAAGAGCGCTACACGACGAATCGGGGGGTCAACCTTCTCACCGGCCTGTCGCTGCAGTTCTCCGGCAGCCTGGCGCGAACGCGGAGCCAGACCGGTGTGTACCCCCCGGACCAGACCTCGACGGCGCTGAACACGCTGGCGCGAGTGCTGCTGCAGACGATCACGATGCCGGCGATCACCTACAACCTCAACATCTTCAACGACAACGACGACCAGAACGAGGTGATGGCGCGGCCGACGCTCACGGCCGTGGACGGAAAGCCCTCGGAGTTCTTCACGGGCGGGACGCTCCACGTCCTGATCGGAGGCGCCGCGGGGAGTCAGGGCACCCTGCAGGATATCCCCGTCGGCGTGAAGCTCGCGGTGACGCCGGCGTTCGTCGACGACGAGACGGTCCAGCTGCAGGTCGAGGCGTCGCGGACCTTCATCGAGAACCAGACGGCCACGACGACCTTCAGCCAGTTCGCGCAGACGACGAGCACGAAGGTGACGGCGAGCGTCGTTCTCAAGTTCGGCGAGACCCTGATCCTGAGCGGCCTGAGCGAGAAGGAGACGGAGCGGATCAAGGACGGCGTGCCGATCCTCAAGAACATTCCGGGCGTGCAGTACCTGTTCTCCAACGAGGCCACCGTCGACTTCACGAAGTCGGTGCTGATTCTCCTGACCCCACGGGCGCCGAGCTTCACGAACCGGCTCGCGGGCGCCCAGCCGCAGGTGGCACCGCCGCGGAAGGACCTCGAGGAGCTGAAGGGACGGCTCGGCGAGTTCAAGCCCGCGCCCAACCTGGACGCCGTGTTCTTCCATCTCGGGCGCGCGGAGATGTTCAGGGAGTTCCGCGAGGGCGACGTGAGTCTGGAGCGCTGGGAAGACCCGTTCTCGCTCCGCACGATTCTCCGGCGGACGCTCCGCTTCCTCTACTACTGACTGGCGGACGTGTTCCAGCAGCGCCGTCGGGATGTCCACCACCTTGGACATCAAGAACCTCCTTCCTTTCCGGATGATCCAGTGATTCGACAACATCCGCCGCCAACAGGCTATTACGGCGCGGCCACCTCGATCGCGAACTGGCGCGCGGGCGCGTTGGGATCCGGCTGCCAGGGCCGGAGAGAGCGCAGCATGACCGTGGCCGTGCCGGGCTGCCGGGCCTCCAGCCACCAGAAATCCTCGCCGGGGGCGCCGAGCCGGGGGGACGCGGCCGGCCGGTAGGCATGCCAGAGCATGCGCAGCGGCCCATCGGCGGGCAGGGCCTCCGGGACCCAGAGGTATCCCGTGGACGGGTTGGCGGGCAGGCGGATCACTACCACGCTGCCCGGGGCGATCCGCGCCGTAGCCTGATCATCGCCGAGCGCAGTCTTCTCGCCCGCGGACGAGACAAAGCGGAACGCCGCAAAGCGCCCTGCCGCGTCGAAGGTGAGGTGGTACCAGAGCGTCACCAGGGTCGGGCACGCTCGGCAGGCACGAAGCTCGTAGGGAAGGAGGAGGCGCAGCCCGGTGTCGGGAGTCGCCTCGATCGTGACAGCCTCGAGGGGGACCCGGTCGCCCGGAAAGAGCCAGACGGGCGGCGGTGTGCCGCCGACGCGGGCCTGCTCCCACGTCTGGGCCAGGCGCGCCGCGTCGTCCACGTCCACTACCGGCGGATCGCCGTTCACGACCAGGAGGACCGCGTTCTGGTTGGGGCGGAACGGGAACAGCGCCGCCGCCAGGTCCACCCGCCCGGCCGCTCGGAACCCGGTGACGTGGCCCTCGCCCTGGAGGAGGTCAATGGCGTCGAGGGTAGCCGGCGGGGCGCCATACCGCGCGGCGACCGCCCGGTAACAGGCTACCCGGCCAGCCTGCACCGGCCCGCATCGGGACTGGATCTCCTGCACGGCGCCCTCGGGGGCGGCCCAGACGGAGCCGACAGTGATCGGCGGCGCGGCGCCACCGAGGCCGGGCCAGGCCAGCAGCCAGCCGCAGGCGACCGCTGCCGCTCTCAGCGCGCGTCGGGACGCCATTCGTCGTCTGGCGAGATCCCCGAAAGCGGTCATGGCTCGATCCGGACCCCCCGGCGCCTTAAAGGCATTCGGCTCGGCGAGCGGCGGCGTCATCCCTTGCTGCTGTGCTCGTCCTTGAGTGTCGGCGCAAAAACGCGGAAGTTATGTGCCTTGAGAGCAGGAATAATGCTGTCCCATATCCTGCCGCCCAAATGGCCGGCGGCTCGCCTGCCGCCCAAACCAAACCACCGAGAACGGGCTTTATGTCGCCTATCCGCATCCGCTATCCGCTATCCGCTCCGCTGAGAATCGCGGCCGGCGAGAATACACGGCGAGCCTCCACTGACCCACAGTGAGGACACTCAGCGGGATCACTGCCATCATCCGCTGGCGCGTCGCGTGACGACGCGCCGCCCATCCTGAGGTTTGACTCCCTCCGCCCTCCTGGGGCAGTCTGTGGGTGGGAACAGAGGGACACACCCATGGCCATGCTTGCCCATCCGCACATCAAGCTGGACGAACGGGGCGTCGCCTGGATCGACGACGCGAACGTCAAGGTCATCGAGGTCGTCGTGGACCGCCTCGCCTACGGCTGGAGCCCCGAGGAGATCCACTTCCAGCACGTCCACCTCTCGCTGGCTCAGATTCACGCGGCCCTCGCCTACTACTACGACCACCAGGCGACGCTGGACGCCGAGATCGCCCGCCAGGAGCAGACAGCCCGTCAGCTCCAGAAGGAGGCCGGAGACTCACCCCTCGCGGCACGGCTCAAGGCGCGCGGCCTGCTTCCTTGAGCGTTCGCTTCTACATGGATGTGCACGTGCCCCGGGCCATCACCGAGGGGCTCCGGCTCCGCTCCATCGACGTCTTGACCGCTCACGAGGATGGTGCCCGCCGGCTCACCGACGCTGAGCTTCTGGACCGGGCCGGCGCGCTCGGGCGCGTCCTCTTCACCAGGGACGCGGACCTTCTCGCAGAGGCCACGCAGCGGCAGCGAGCGGGCCGCTCCTTTGCTGGGTTGGTGTACGCCCATCAACTCCAGGTGACGATCGGCCAGTGCGTCCACGACCTGGAGCTGATCGCCGTGGCCGCAGACCTCGCCGACCTTGCTGGCCGGGTCGAGTACCTTCCCCTGCGCTGATTGCATGAAGCCGAGGGCAATAGTGGCGCTCGATCTGGATCGAGCCACTGCCGAGGCGTGAACCCCGGGGCGCGCACGAGGAGACACGATGGCCTGGTATGGTGACGGCGGCTGGAGCTTCCGCCCCTACGTCTCGGTGGCGGAAAAGAGGGCTCGGGCGGCCAAGGCGATCGCCAGGATCGCCAAGAAGCGCGGACGGGCTGCCGAGCCGGTCCTGATCCAGCGCCGCGGGCGGGGCATCGCGACGACCTTCTGGGGCAAGGCCTGGTGCGACAACCTCGAGCGCTACATGGACTTCGCCAACCGGCTGCCGCGCGGGCGCACCTACGTGCGCAACGGCTCGGTGGTGGATCTGGCGATTGCGCGGGGCAGGGTCGAGGCGCGTGTCGCCGGGAGCGAGCTGTACACGGTGACGGTCCACATCGCTCAGATGAAGCGGGCGCGCTGGCGCCGCGTCGTGACCCGCTGCACGGGCCGGATCGGGTCCCTGGTGGGGCTCTTGCGGGGGGAGCTGTCCGGCGAGGTCCTGGCGGTGCTGGCCGACCCGAAGGAGGGGCTGTTCCCCGCGCCGCGCGAGATCACGATGGACTGCTCGTGCCCGGACTGGGCAGATATGTGCAAGCACGTCGCGGCGGTGCTCTACGGCGTGGGCGCGCGCCTCGACGCGAAGCCCGAGCTGTTCTTCACCCTGCGCCAGGTCGATCAGACCGAGCTGCTGAGCTCGGCCACGGCCGGTGCCGTCTCACGAGCCGGCGCAGGCGCAGGGAAGCGGATCGCCGCCGAGAAGCTGGCCGACGTGTTCGGGATCGAGATCGAGGCCGAGCCGCCCGATCCCACGCGGGTCGGGAAGCGCACACGAGCGCGCGCCACGCCGTCCGGCCGGCCCCGTGGCGCTCAGGCGAAGCCGCGCGAGATCCGGCGAAGCAAGTCGTCAGCAGGGTCGAGGCGACCAACGACCCTACGCGGCCGGACCTGACCCAACCTCCGTGAGTCTACTCGGCGTCCTCGCTCGGCTCCCGCTCACGAAGCGGGTAGGGCCCGACGTAGCCGGACGCAGGAACCGTGGGCGGCGGCTCGCAGCGCAGCTCAGCCAGCTCACGGCGATTCACCCGCGCTATCCGCGAATCCCGAGCGGTCGGCGTCAAACCCGCGGCAATCCTCCAGGCCTCCTTGGTGATCTGGAGCCGGCCAGGCGCCTTCTCCTCGGCCTGGAGCAGCATGGGGCCCACGAGGAAGTCGGTGTCAAAGAAGAAGCGATCTACGATCGCCCCGAAATCGATCCGCTCGATCTCGTACGGTCCGACCTTGCCGTCGGTTCCCGTCGCTCCGTCGTT
>MGTY01000074.1:1696-45526 GCA_001799695.1 Elusimicrobia bacterium GWA2_69_24 | reverse complement strand
AGCGTCTACCTGGGGGGGACTTGCACCTCCCTGTCCAGACACGCTTTCAGGCGCACGACCCCGGCCTTCGCCGGGGTGACGAATGTGATCGGACTTATGACTCACTTCATTAGAGGCTGACCCGGATTACTTCCCTTTCCGGGGGGCAGGCGCGTTGTCGCCGTGCCACATCTCGGGCGGGAAGTTCATCGTGGGGACCTCTTCCTCGTCCATGAAGAATTCATCGTCCCCGGGTCCCCCGCGCTGACGCCGGTACTGGCGGATCCTGATCCGCTTCTCCTGCCGGAGGGCGCGCCGGCGCAGGCGCATCTCGTCGAAGCGCTCCCGCTGGGAGTAAGTGAGCTCCTGGCGGACCTTCTCGACCGTCTCCCGAAGCTGGTCCTGGAGCTTCCGCTCGGCCTCCAGGAGCCTCTCGCGCAGGGATTCGAGCTCCTGCCGGGGACCCTGGGTCCGGGTTTCGGACTCCTTGAGCAGCGCCCCGATCCTCTCTCTTTGCTTGTCGTCGAGCGGAAGCTCCCCGACGATCTCCTGGAGGGCCTTCTCATCGACGCCGCCGGGGGCCTCCGGCGCGACGCGCGGCGGCGGCTCGGAGAGGTCCGGGACGGACGGCTTCTGCGCCCGGGCGGGGGCGCCGGCCAGCAGGACGGCGGCGGCGAACAGCACGGAGATGGGAGTCTTCATTGGATGACTCTAGCACCCGCCGCGGCCGAGGGTCAAGGAGGCGGCGCGGCCGGGCTCAGAGCCCTTTATTGCGGATCCGGAGCGAATCCAGCAGACAGCCGAAGAGGAACACGAAAAGGGCGGACAGGCCGCACTGGACGGCGAGCGCGAGGTCCCCGAAGGAACCGAACGCGAGATGGCGCAGGGAGAAGGCCGCGCAGAGCGCTCCCGGGATCATGGCCAGGACCGCGGCGAATTTGAGCGGGTTGTAGTACAGGACGACCTGCACCATGATCTGCAGGGTGCGCAGGATATCGCGCAGCATGCTCACCTTGGACTTCCCCTGCCGCTCGCGGAACGCGATGGGGACGAAACGGACGAAGCGCCCACCCTGAAGGAAGGACAGGGTCATGGTCGTGGAAAAGGAGTAGCCGTAGCAGAGTACCGGCATGGTGACCGTCAATACCGGCTTGTGGACCAGCCGCAGCCCCGAATTCGCGTCCGGGATGCGCACCCCGGCCACGAAACCCGCGATGAAGAGATAAATGCGGCGCAGAAGGGCACGGAACGGGCTGCCCCAGAAGAAAGCCCCCTGCCTGGCCCCGATGACCATATCGAAGCCCGCCCCCTCCTCCAGCACCTTGAGGACCTGGTCGGGCGGGTAGGACCCGTCCGCGTCGATCATGAGCAGCCAATCGAACCGGGCATTCTGGAAGCCGGTGAGCAGCGTGCGACCGTAGCCCATGTTCGTCGGATGGCGCACGACGCGGGCCCCGCAACGCTCCGCCGCCGCGGCCGTACCGTCGCTGGAGCCGTCGTCCACGACCAGGAGCTCGAACTCCTCCACTAGGTCGCCCCGGCGGGCCTCCAAGGCGGCCCGCAGCCCGCTGAGGACCCCCGCTATCCCCGCTTCCTCCTGGAAGGCCGGGATGATCACGCTCAAAGAGTACTTTTCGGGTTTATTCTGGGTGGTTCCCACAGGCGCATTCTAACAATTCTACCTGCGCTATTCCCGAAAGATGGACGATGGACCCTTGATTTCCTGCGCTAGCTCTGCTAGAAGTTAATGTCATGGTCACGCGCTGCCCTGGCTGCGGGAAGGAGATCCCCGATGATGTGGACATATGTCCCCATTGCAAGCGGGATTTCACCGCTCCCATCATAAGGCGCAAGCCGCCCCCGGTGGAGCCGAAGCCCGTCCCGCGGCCGGAACCGATCAAGCCCGCACACATCGAACCGTTTCTCAAATCCGGGCCGGAACCCATCAAGGGACCCTCCGTGCCTCCTCCGGCGAGCCGCCCTCCCGCGCCCGGGAATCCGCCTCCCCCCGCGGCCAAACCTCCGCTCAGCTCCCATGACCGCGCGCAGGAACTGCTCCAGCCTCCCCGGACCCTGATCCAGTCCCTGGACAGCGTGCGGGGACCGGAACGGATTCCCGAGCACAGATTCGCGCCGAGGCCGGAACCCAAACCAGAGCCCAAGCCGGTCCCCAAGCCGGAAGCCAAGCCGGAGGCCAAACTGGAGGCCAAACCGGAGACCAAACCGGAGGCCAAACCGGAGGCCAAACCGGAGGCCAAACCGGAGGCCAAACCGGAGGCCAAACCGGAGGCCAAGCCGGAGGCCAAGCCGGAGGCCAAGGAATCCTTCTCCGTCGGAAACATGCTCGACCGTTGTCCGGGGTGCGGAAAGCCGGTCTCGGATTCCGATGACATCTGCCCGCACTGCAAACGGGATTTCCGGGTCGCCGTAGTGCGCAAAGAAGCCCCTTTCAGGCGGGAAAAGGAGGTGAAGCCGGACCTGCCCCAACTCGAGGCTCCGGCGTCCCTCCAGTTCGGCCCGGCGCCAGCGCCCACGGAAAGCTTCTACTCTCCGCCGCCGAAGCAGAGCACGCCGTTCTGGTCCTACATCTTCGTGGCCTTCTTCTGCGCGGTGATCCTCATCGCCAGCCGGACTTTCATGAAGCCCAAGACCCCGGTGCAGCCGCCTCCGGAAGCGGCACAGCCGACCGAGCCGCCCAAGCCTCCGGAAACGGTGCAGCCGACCGAGCCGCCCAAGCCTCCGGAAACGGCACAGCCCACGGAGCCGGCCAAGCCCGAAGTCCCCGCGGAGCAGCCGCCGCCGCCCGACAAGCCGGTGAAGAAGAAGCCTGCGAAGAAAACCCCGGCCGCGGCGAAACCGGCGACCCCGGAGGATCCGGTGTACGTGGAGAATCCTCCCCCCGCGGCCCCCAGGGGGGACTTGAACGAATTCCGGGCCCGCGGGACCGTCTACGCCCTGCTGACCCTGGCTCCGGTCGAGGGCGCGGACGTGGTCTTCACGAACCTCTCCACCGGGAACCGATATACGACCGAGACGGACCCTTCCGGGGGCTTCCGCGCCACCTTGCCCGTCAGCTCCAACGGCTACAGCCTCGCCATTCGCCACGCGGAGTACGAACCGAGCTACGTGATCGACGAGGACGGGGCGATCCGGCGGATGTCGGAAGCGCAGCGGGCCGAGGTGGCGCAGTCCCAGGCGCGCACCCTGCAGAGCGCGCAGAACGTCAATTCCCCCGGCGGCACCGTCCTGAAACGCGACTTCGCGGTCCTGCCGCGCATGCGCTGATCCCCTGCCGGCCGAGGGCCGCCCTTCAAGCGCCGACGACGCGCATCACTTCCACCAGCGTGGTGGTCCCGGCCAGCACCTTGCGCAGCCCATCGGCCAACAGGGGCTCCATCCCCTCGCGCTCCGCCGTCTTCTGAAGCTCGCCGACGGAGGCCTTCTGGAGGACCAGTTCGCGCAGGGCCTGGCTCATATGCAGGAGTTCCAGCAGAAGGACCCGGCCCTGATACCCCGTCTGGCGGCAAGCCTCGCAGCCCTTCCCCGCGGCGAGGCGGTCCCAGCGGCGGTCCCCCGCGGGGATGCCCGCTCGCGCGCAGAGGTCCTCTAGCTGCCGAAGGACTTCCACGCTCGGAGGGGCCGGGGCCCGGCACGACGAACAGACCCGCCGCGCCAGTCGCTGGGCCAGGACAGCGCTCAGCGAGGACGCCACCATATAGGGTTCCATGCCCATGTCCAGCAGACGCGTAAGCGCGCCCACCGCGCTGTTGGTATGCAGGGAGCTGAACAGGAGGTGCCCGGTCAGGGAGGCGGTCATGGCGATCTCCATGGTCTCCCGGTCGCGGATCTCTCCGACCATGATCACGTTGGGGTCCTGTCTCAGGACCGCCCGGAGTCCCGCGGCGAACGTGAACCCCGTCTTCGACTGCACCGCGCTCTGGCTCACGCCGTGCAGGCGCATCTCCACCGGATCCTCCAGGGTGACGATGTTCCGCCAATCATTGTTGAGCGTCTGGAGGATGGCGTAGAGAGTCGTCGTCTTGCCGCTGCCCGCGGGCCCCGTGACCACGACCATCCCCTGGGGCCGCTCGACGAGAGGGCACAGCGCCTGGATCTTCGCGGGCTCAAGTCCCAACTGCCAGAGGTCGGGGACTTGCGCGTCGCGGCCCATGAGCCTCAGCACGACCTTGTCCCCGTGGATGGTCGGGAACGTGGCCAGCCGGACATCGACTTCCCTCTCCTCGAACTTCAGGACCATGCGTCCATCCTGAGGCTTGGCCACGCTCGCGCTCTGTTCCGGATCCAGGCCGCACAGGACGCGGACGCGGGAATTGATGTGGAGGTTCAGCTCCTTGGGGATCTCCAAGGCCTCCTCGAGGAGCCCGTCGATGCGGAACCGGACCCGCAGGACGTCCGCCATGGGCTCGATATGGATATCGGAGGCTTCATGGCGGACCGCCTCCTCCAGGATCATCTGAACGGCCTTTATGACCAGCTCTTCCGCGCCCGGATCCCTCTTCGGTGCCGCGCCGAAAAGAGCGCGCAGGGAGAATCCGGAGCCCGTCAACGCGGCGAACCGCTTGTGCAGACCGGAATCCTTCTTGAGCTTCGGCGGCTTCGGCCGGCGCGCCGGCTCGCCCTTCCCTCCCGGTCCGAATATCATGGGGAGAAAGTCATCCTTCGCGGTCGGCGGCGGTCTTGCGGGGGGGCTTCCCGGCGGCGAGCCAGGAGAGGTACTCCTGCATGAACGGGTCCAGGTCCCCGTCCATCACGTCCTGGATCTGGGAGGTCTCCCAGCCGGTGCGCAGGTCCTTCACCATCTGGTAGGGCATGAAGACGTAGGAGCGGATCTGGCTCCCCCAGCCGATGTCGCCCTTGGAGTCGTAGTGCTTCTCCAGGGCGGTGCGCTTCTCATCCAGCTGGATCTGATACAGTTTGGCCGTCAGCATCTTCATCGCGTTCACCCGGTTCTGATGCTGGGAGCGCTCCGTCTGGCAGCCGACCACGATGCCCGTGGGGATGTGGCGGATGCGCACCGCGGTCTCCACCTTGTTGACGTTCTGGCCGCCCGCGCCGCCGGAGCGGTGGGTCGTCACTTCGATATCGGCGTCGGCCACCTCGATCTCGACGTCCTCCTCGAGCTCCGGCAGGATGTCGCAGGAGGCGAAGGAGGTGTGGCGCCGCTTGTTGGAATCATAGGGGGAGATGCGCACGAGGCGGTGCACGCCGACCTCGCTCTTGAGGTGGCCATAGGCGAAGGGCCCGCGCACGAAGGCCGAGACGCTCTTGATCCCGGCCTCCTCCCCTTTATGGATGTCCGTCATGTGGAACTCAAGCCCGTGCCGCTCGGACCAGCGCATGTACATGCGCAGCAGCATGTCGGCCCAGTCGCAGGCCTCCGTGCCCCCGGCGCCGGAATTGATGCTGAGGATGGCGTCCGATTCGTCGAACTCGCCGGAGAGCTTGAGCCGCGTGTCCAAGCCGCCCACAGCGCGGCCGGCCGCGGCCAGCGCGCGCCGGACCTCCTGGAGCTCGGCGATATCCTCCGCCTCGCGGGCCAGGTCGAAGTGCGCGCGGAGGTCTTCGACCTCCCGGCAGGCTTTGCCGTATTCCGACACCAGCTTGCGCAGGTCGTTGAGCTCCTTCGATTTCTTCTTGGCCAGCGACGAGTCTGCCCAGAACGCGGGGTCCCCCGCTTCCTTCTCCCGGACCTCGATCTCGCGGCGCTTGCCGGGGATGTCGAGCATCCCGGCCACCTTCTCGAGCTTCGCCCCGATCGCGGCGACCGCGTCCTCCGTCTCCCGAAAAAGCGGATCAGCCATGTGGGTGCCAGGACCTCCGGTGACAGTCGGCGGCCTCGCGCAGCGTCCGCGCATGCAGGCGGGCGGTGGTCGCCGCGGAGTCCGCGTACCCTCCGCCGAGGGTCACGGCCACGGGCACGCCCTTCTGGAAACAGGTTTCGAACACCATGCGGTCTCTCTGCGCCAAGCCTTCCTCGGTGAGCTTCAGGCCGCCCAGACGGTCTCCCTCCCAGGGGTCTACGCCGGCCTGATAGAGCACCAGCGCGGGGCACCCCTCCAAGAACCGGGGCAGGCGCTCCGCCAAGAGTTTAAGATATTTCGCGTCGCTTGTGCCCGCCGGCACCCCCACGTCGAGAGTGCCCGCGCGCGGGCCGGCGCTCCACGGGATCTGAGCGCCGAACGGATAGAGGTCCTCCTGGTGCATGGAGAAGGTGCTCAGGCCGTCCCGGCCCGCGAGGATCGCGGCGGTGCCGTTGCCCTGATGCGCGTCCAGGTCCACGACCGCGGCCCGGAAGGCCGGGTCTTCCCGCCGCAGGACCAGGAGCGCGACCGCCAGGTCGTTGAACACGCAGAACCCCTCGCCGTGATCCGGGAAGGCGTGGTGGGAGCCTCCGCCCGCATGGAGGCCGAGCCCCGTCCCGAGGGCCTCCCGGGCCGCGCCGAGCGTGCCCCCGGCGCATTTCACGTGGGCCAGGGCCAGAGCCGGCGACCAGGGCAGTTCCAGGAGCGCCTCCTCGGCCGCGGACAGCCCCGTGCGCAGGACCTTCTCCACCCACTCCGGAGCGTGCGCGAGGACGAGGTCCGCCTCGGCGGCCGGCACCGGGTCCGCGACATCTTCGGCGCGGACGACCCCCTCCTCCAGCAGGCGCTCCACGGTGAGGGCGAACTTACCAGTCTGGAACGCCGAGCCCCCGGTGTCCACCACGTAATCCGGCGAAAAGAACAGCCTCACCCGCGCTCCGGGCGCGTTCCCCGCCGGAACGCCCAGCCCAGGAGGAGCGCCGAGACGGCCATGGCCCCATAGCCGAACCAATCCCCGTTCCGGGAGTACCAGGACCCGTCCGGGAAGGCCGGCGCCGGGGAGACCCGGACGTCGAGGCGCGCGCGCGTCCGGAGCTCGGTGCGGGCCAGGACGACCCCGTACGGGTCGATCACCCCGGAGATTCCCGTGTTGGCCGCGCGCACCAGGGTGACGCGGTTCTCGACGGCGCGGAACACATTCACGGTGAAGTGCTGATAGGGGGCCCAGGTGTCCTTGTACCAGCCGTCGTTGGTGAGATTCACGAAGACCCGGGCGCCGCGCCCCGCGTCCGCGCGCAGGAGATGGGGGAAGGCCGCCTCATAGCAGATGCTCGCCGCGGTCGGCCCGGCGGCGGTGCGGAACAGGGCCTGGCCGCGCGACCCGGGCTCCATGTCCCCCATCTGGGACAGTATCCCGACCCAGGGCTCAAGCCAACGTCGCCACGGCACGAACTCGCCGAAGGGGACGAGGACGCGCTTGTGATAGAGGCCCTCGACGGAGCCCGAGGCGCCGAGATGGACCGCGGAGTTGCGCATCCCCGTGCCCGCGCGGGTCACCGAGCCCACGATCATGGGAGCCTGCAGCTTCCGCGCGATCCCCGCGGCCCACTCGCCGTTCTCGGGGTCGTCGAACCAGCCGGGGAGGCCGGATTCCGGCCAGACGACGAGGTCCGGCCGCCCCGCGCGCGCTCCGGCGAGCAGCCCATCGAAGACGGCCCGTATGCCGGCCGCGGAACCGGAGTCCCACTTCTGGTACTGGTCGATGTCCGGCTGGAGTATCTCGACGCGCAGGCCGCCGCCCGGCGCGGCTCCCGGGTCCGCGCGGCCGCGCAGGACGCCGGTCCCGTAGGCGGCGCAGGCCGCCAGGAGCACGACGGCGAGTCCCGCGTTCCAGCGCAGACCGCGGTCCCGCAGGACGGCGCCCGGGCCGCCCTCCCGCCAGGCCCGGATGGCCCCGGCCAGCGCCCCGTTCCAGAGCATCAGGAGCCAGCTCAACGCGTGGGGGCCGAACAGGGCGCCGACCTGTATCATCGCCAGGTGACGCCACTGCGTGTACGACAGGAGATCCACGGCGAAGCGCGGGGTCCAATGGGAGCCCGCCGATTCCAAAGCCGCCCAGGCCGCGGCCCAGGCCAGCGGGGCGGCGGCCCGGGGCAGGCGCCGGGAGAAGAGGCGGACCGCCCACCCGAACGCCGCCCAGGGCAGGGCCAGGAAGGCCGCCAGAGCCGCCCAGGCGAGCCCCGACACGGGCGCGGCCACGCCCGCGAAGCGGCAGGTGAAATAGACCCAGTTCAGGGTCGTGCCGCAGAACGCGGCGCCGAAGGCCAGTCCCAGCGCGGCGGCCCGGCCCGGACTGGACGCGCGCGCGGCCCGGTCCAGGAGCACGGCGGGGACGCCATAGGCCAGGAAGCCTAGGCCGGGTTTAGGAAGGCAGAGCGCCAGGGCCGCGCCGGCGGCGACGCAGGAAAGCAGGGAGTTCACTTACCACAGCACTTCTTGTATTTCTTGCCGCTGCCGCAGGGGCAGGGGTCGTTGCGGCCGATCTTCTGCAGCACGGGCGCCCCTTCCCCGACTCCATCCCCCTTCTTCAGTATGGAGCGCCGCGGCTGGGCGGCGGCCGAGGACCCCTCCCCCGCCTCCTCCCCCTCGGCCCCCGGCTCGTCGTGCCGCGCGGCCATGGCGACGGGCTTGGGGGCCCGCTTGGGGGCCTGGATGCGGAAGAGGTATTCCACGGTCTGGTGGCGGATGCGCTCCAGCATGGCCTCGAAGAGGGTGAAGCTCTCCTTCTGGTACTCGATCTTGGGGTCCTTCTGCCCGTAGGCGCGCAGATGGATGTAGCGCTTCATGTGGTCGAGGTCGTAGAGGTGGTTCTTCCAGGCGTGGTCGATCATCTGGAGCAGCACCATCTTCTCGATCTCGTGGAAATCGTAGCCCTCGAACTCCTGGGCGCGCTTGGCGTAGAGCTCCCGGACCCGCGTCTTGAACTCCTCCTGCAGGGTCCCGCGGTCGAACCGGGAGACCTCCTGGGGGGTCGGAGCGAACTCGACGTTGTACACCCGCTTGAGGTGGGCGGCCAGGCTGGGGATGTCCCACGCCTCGGGGTACGCCTCCTTGGGGGCGAACTGGTCCAGCGCCCACTCGACGTCCTCCTCGAACATCTGGAGCACATGCGCCGACACGTCCTTCCCGTCGAGGATCCGGTTGCGCAGGCCGTAGACCACCTCGCGCTGCTTGTTCATCACGTTGTCGTAGTCGACCAGCTGCTTGCGGATGTCGAAGTTGTGGGTCTCCACCCGTCGCTGGGCCCCCTCGATCTGCTTGGAGACCAGCCCGGACTCGATGGGCTCGTCCTCGGTCATGCCGAACTTCTCCATCAGGCTCTGGAGCCGGTCGGAGCCGAAGAGGCGCATGAGCTCGTCGTCGAGCGCGAGGTAGAAGCGGGTCTCACCCGGGTCGCCCTGGCGCCCGCAGCGGCCGCGGAGCTGGTTGTCGATGCGGCGCGCATCGTGGCGCTCGGTGCCCATCACGTAGAGCCCGCCCACGGCCACGACCTCGCCCTGGTTCTGCGCGTCCAGCGGCAGCCCCCCCAGGACGATGTCCGTGCCGCGGCCGGCCATGTTCGTGGCGATGGTGACCATGCCCTTCTTGCCGGCCTGGGCGATGATCTGGGCCTCCATCTCGTGGTACTTAGCGTTGAGGACCTGGTGCGGGATGCCCTTCTCGCGCAGCAGTCCCGCCAGCATCTCGGACTTCTCGATGGAGCGGGTGCCCACCAGGATGGGCCGGGAGCGACGCCAGTTCTCCTCGATGTCCTTGACGATGGCGTTCCACTTCCCCTTCTGGTTGAGGAAGATGACGTCGGAGTGGTCCGTCCGGACGTTGTCGCGGTTGGTCGGCACCTCCACGACGTTGAGCTTGTAGATCTCGAAGAACTCGTCGGCCTCGGTCATGGCCGTGCCGGTCATGCCGCCGATCTTCTCGTACATCTTGAAGAAGTTCTGGAAGGTGATGGTGGCGAGGGTCTGGTTCTCCTCGCGGGGCGGGAGCTTCTCCTTGGCCTCCACGGCCTGGTGCAGCCCTTCGGACCAGCGCCGGCCGGGCATGAGCCGCCCGGTGAACTCGTCCACGATGACGACCTCGCTGTCCTTCACCACGTAGTCCACATCGCGCTTGTAGAGGTGGTGCGCCCGCAGGGACTGGTTGATGTGGTGCACCCAGGCGCCGGCCAGGTCGTCGTAGAGGTTCTCCAGCCCCAGGAGGTGCTCGCACTTGTTGATGCCCTGGTCGGTCAGCGTGGTGTTGTGGTTCTTCTCGTCCACCACCGCGTCGTAGCCCTTGCCCAGGTCCTCTCCCGAGTACTTGGCCTTGACCTCCTCGTCCTCGGTGATGAAGCGCACCTTGAGGTGCGGGATGATGCGGTCGATGAGCACGTAGCGGTCGGTGGACTCCTCGGCCGGGCCCGAGATGATGAGCGGGGTGCGCGCCTCGTCCACCAGGATGGAGTCCACCTCGTCCACGATGGCGAAGTGCAGGGGGCGCAGCACGCGGTCCTCGGCCCGGATGACCATGTTGTCGCGCAGGTAATCGAAGCCGAGCTCGTTGTTGGTGACGTAGGTGACGTCGCACAGGTACGCCGCGCGGCGCTCCTCGTTGGGCATGTCGTGCAGGACGAAGCCCACGGTCAGGCCCAGGAAGCGGTAGATGGGGCCCATCCACTCGCAGTCGCGCTTGGCCAGGTAGTCGTTGACCGTGACCAGATGGCAGCCCCGACCCGTGAGCGCGTTGAGGTAGATGGGGGCCGTGGCCACCAGGGTCTTGCCCTCGCCGGTGCGCATCTCCGAGATGCCCCCGTTGTTGAGCACCATCCCGCCCAGGAGCTGCACGTCGAAGTGGCGCAGCGCGGTGGTGCGGCGGCTGGCCTCGCGCACCAGGGCGTAGGCCTCGGGCAGGAACTCCAGGACGGCCTTCCTCCGGAATGCCTTGCGCTCCTCCTCCTCGGCATCCTCGGGGAGCGCGGACAGGCGGTCGGCGAGGGCGGCGCGCAGGGCCGCGGTCCGGGCCGGGAACTCGGCCTCCGGAAGGGACTTGAGCTTCTCCTCGAAGGCGTTGGCATCGAACAGCAGCGGGCGCAGGTCCTTCAGGAGCCGCTCGCTCGGGGTGCCGATGATCTTGTAGACGAGACTTTCGATCATGGTCTAGTCTATCATTTTGGACCCCGTCCCTCCGGGAGGAGGGCCAGGGCCATCACGACGACCTGGGAGGACGTGAAGACGGCCAGCCAGAGCGCCGCCTGGTCCATGAAGCCGTAGGAATGCAGGCCGATGCCGAGCATGTTCACGCCGAACCAGGACAGGGCGGTCACGATGTTCCCGAACACGGCCATGACCATGAGGCCCTTCTCGCGGACCAGCCCGGCCCTGCGCGCGTGCAGGATGATGGCGACCCAGAGCAGTATCAGGAGGGCGCCGTTCTCCTTGGGGTCCCAGCCCCAGAACCGCCCCCAGGACTGGTCGGCCCAGATGCCCCCCAGCACCGTGCCGATGAAGGTGAACAGGAGCGCGAAACAGAGGATGCCATAGGTCATCTGCGTGAGCGCCTTGCGCAGGGGAGCGTCGCTGCGGCCCAGCACCCGGCCGAACAGGTAGACGTGGGCGAGGGCCCCGGCCAGGAAGACCGAGCTGTAGCCGATCGTGATCGTGATGACGTGCGTGGCCAGCCAGAAGTTGGAGTCCAGCACGGCCTGCATCATCTCCATCGTGTCGCCGCTCATGGAGAGATGATGGGCGATCAGAAGGGAACAGAAGCCCAGGGCCGCGCCCACCGCGGAGCCGATCCCCAGCCGGAAGAGGCGCTCCAGCGCCAGGGCCAGCAGGACCCCGCCCCAGCCCACGAACACGGCCGAGGAGTAGAGGTTCGTGACCGGCGGGCGTCCCTCCAGGACCATCCGCGCCAGCAGGCCCGCCGTATGCAGGAGGAAAGCCAAAGAGAGCACCCAGAACGCCGAATCCCGCAGGGTCGGCTTCCAACCCAGCCAGGAGAAGCTGGCCAGGAGCAGGACGACGACGTAGAGCGCCATTCCCTTGGAGAACGGCGCCAGGCGGTTGAAGAAGGCCTCGCGAGAGGCCTTGCGGGCCGCGCCGGGGACGCGCGCCTCGGCCAGGGCCGCGAGCGCCCGGGCCGCGGCCTCCACCCCGGCGAGGTCGCGGCCGCGGTGTGCGTCCAGCAGGGCGGCATATTCCCGCACCCCGGGCCGCAGCGGAGCGCCGCCCGCCGCGTCCAAGAGGGCCGCTCCCACGCTCGTCCAGGCCTCGGGGGCTTCGTCCGCCGCGGGCAGGAGGGGCAGGAAATAGGACTGCTCGGCCAGCATGCCGAAGCGCTGGGCGAGCTCCATGAGCTTGGGCGCCGGACCCTTCTTCCCGCCGGCCTTGAGCGCCGCCTCCAGCTCGGCGATGACCGCGGCGGAAGAGCCGCGCTCCGCGAGCGCGAGGGTGCGCCGCAGGCGGAAGTAGATGCCGATGCGGTCGTAGAGGGTGACCACCGCCTTCTCGAACCGGGTCTGGAACGCGGGCTCGACCCGATGCGCCCGCTCGGCCTGGGCTTCCAGTTCATGGAGACCGCCGCCCAGCTCCCCCAGGGACCAGTAGCGGCCCCTCTCCGCGCGCTTGCCCAGGAGCCCCAGCACGTCCGGATCGTCGATGCGGAAGACCTTGAGCTCGTCGGCCGACCCCGGGTCGGCGACCTGGTCGAGCAGCCAGGCCACGGGCTCCAGGCGCCCGGCGGGCGAGGTCACGCTCTGCTTGCCCCGCAGGCTCATGAGGGCGTTGCGGGCCACCGTGTCCAGCGGCTTCACGCGGCCGCCCTGCAGCACCGGCAGGCGGCCGACGGAGGCGAGTACGCCGTCCTTCCCGGACGGGGGCCGGAAACCGGACAGGACATAGAGGAGACAGGCCGCCAGAAGGACCCAGGGGAATGCCTTTTTCATCTCCCCTCCTCGGCGGACTGCGCGGCGGCGGGCTTGAACTTGAGGAGCTCGAGCACGAAGTGCACGCCCAGGCCCGCGCAAACCAGCAGGAAGGAGATATAGGGCAGGAGCCAACCCGGGTTCTGCACCACCTGCAGGATGGAGAGGGTGTCACCCTTGCCGTAGCTGGCCTGATAGAAGGTCTGTCCCATGTAGCGCAGCGGATGGTTCATGTAGATGAGCACGTCCCGCTCCTCACCGCTGCCGGGGTTGGCCAGGCGCACCAGGCTCGAGAAGTTCTTGGGGATCTCGGTGCCGGGATACACCTCGTGCGTGAAATCCTTCAGGGTCAGGGAGAAGGGATAGTACCGGCGCCTCTTGCGCAGGACCATGGAATAGGGCTTGCCCGCGACGGAGAAACCCTGCTCCGCGGCGAGGCCGGACCAAAGCAGCCAGGTCCCGAGGCGCGCCCCGGCGGCCTCCACCTCGACGAACGCGGCCGGCTGGCTGGCCTCATTGGTCCCTTCGGGGGCGGGACGCAGGATGAGCCCGGCCCCCAGTCCCTGGTCGGCCAAGGACGGCGGGAGCGACTCGCCCAAGGGGCGCGGCCCCGCCTCGGCGCTGGGGAACGCGGCCTTCACCCTCAGAGAGAAGGGCCACGCGGGATCGCGCAGCTCCTTGCCGTCGGCCAGGGCCGCGGCGGGGATGCTGAAGACCTGGTCGGCCGCGGGGTCGGAACGGTCGACGATGACGAGCTCGTCCTCATGGAGGCTCTCGCTGAAATTGGACGTGCCCCCCTCATCGAGGGACATATGCGTCTCCCGGGAGAAGGCCCCAGTCACGACCTCGCCGGCCACCAGGAGGATCAGGCCGACGTGGATGAACCACAACCCCGCCTTGGACCAGCGGAGCGGGATGCGGTAGGCCAGGGCCGAGACCAGATTGACCACCAGCAGCAGCCCCGTGAAACCGCCCGCCGGGAAGACCGGGATGGCCCATCCGGTGCCGGGGATGACGGCGTAGAGGAGGAAGCTGCGGAAGTATTTGTTGACCGCCCCATGGGTCCCCAGGTTCACCTGATCCAGGGTGCAGAACACCACTAGGACCGTGAGCAGACCCAGCGCCGCCAGGGTCAGCTCCATGGACGCGAGCGCGTCCCGCCAGCGCCGCAGCCGGGATTTCACTAAGACGGCCTCAGGCTGCGCAGGAGCTCGAGGAAGGCGGGCCTCATCTTCTCCAGCGCGGCGTCCGCGGCGATGGTCTTGAAGAACCAGGCCTCTCCGCCGTGGCCGAGCACGGCGCCCAGCAGCCGGAGGTCCTTGCCCTTGAAATCCGCGAAGACCGCCTCCCCCGCGGGGGACCGGACCGCCTGGGTCTCCTTCTTCAGGGCGGCGCCCGTCAGCGGCCCGAGGCCGAGCTGGCTGCGCCAGCGGTTGATGTTGTCGAGCGCCCCGCCGCCGGCTCCGGAGAGGACGACCACGGAGATCTCGACGCGCCCCGTCCCCTCGCCGATCAGGAAGGTCGCGGTGCGCATGCCCGAGGGCGGCATCTCCTTCCAGCCTTTCGGGGTGGACCATTTCAAGGCGGAGGACGGCGCCCCGCCCATCCCCGCGGGCATGTTCCCGGGCATGCCTCCGGGCATCGCTCCGCCCATGGCGCCCATACCGTCGATCTTCGGATGCCCCGGAGGCATCGCCGGGACTTCGCCGGACATCCCGCCTTTCGCGTCGATCTTGGGATGTCCCGGGGGCATCGCCGGGACCTCGCCGGACATCCCGCCCTTGGCGTCGATCTTGGGGTGCCCCGGGGGCATGGCCGGAACCTCGCCGGGAACGGCTTGCGGAGCGGCGCTCTTCTCGACCTGGTAGCGCGTGACCGCGTCCTTCTTGCAGCCCAGCGCGACCGCCGCGGACAGGATGGCGACGCAGAAAATGGCATGGTTCATGGATTCATCCTCACTATGGAACGGAGGTCAGGAACGCCGCCCCCGCGGGAACGCTCCAAACGACCGCACTATGATACCGAAAAACCCGCCTCATCATCCATGGGGGTTTTGTTCTACTATCTCCCGGGACAGGCCGATGGAGAACAGATACCTGCGGATGATCCGGGGCATGAAGAAGGGCCGGGGCCGGGATTGGTCGGTGTACATCCTGCGCTGCGGGGACGGGTCCCTCTACACGGGGATCGCCAAAGACGTCGCGGCGCGCCTGGCCAAGCACGCGTCCGGCAAGGGCGCGGCCTACACCCGGACGCATCTGCCCGTCCAGCTCCTCTACCGCGAGGACGCCTACACCCGCTCCGAGGCCTTGGTCCGGGAGGCGGCCATCAAGACCTTCCCCCGCCCGAAGAAGGAAGCGCTGGCGGCGGGGTCCATTCGTTCTTCGGCTCCGTCCCGGGGACGAAGACCGGCTCGCGGAACAGGTCGTAAGCCGGATGCGGCCGCGCGGCCTCGGCGTCGCCCAGCAGGCGATAGCCGATGACCCAGCGGTCCCGCGTGGCGCCCACCTCGAATTCCCTGGCCGTGTACTTGTTCCAGAACCCGTAGAGGCTCCGGCGCCCGGCTTCCGTGAAAGGGTAGGTCTTCTGCAGCCGGAGGACCTCCGCGCGGTTGACGATGACGTGGGTGATCCCGGCGGCCCGGATCCTCGTTTTGAGTTCCTCGCCGTCGGCCGAAGCGTTCGCCCACTGCACCAGCGGGTCCGCGTTGAATACGGTGGACGCGATGTGGTCGCGCTCCAGGTAGAACCCCCGCGCGTCGCCGAACACCAGGACTTTGGCGCCGGGCGGCTGATGGTCGCGCAGCCACCGGTAGGCGGAGAAAGGCGGGTTCGGGTAGTAGTTGTCGTTGCCGTGCGCCAGGAACTCCTCTTCGCCGACCTGCCCCAGGATGACCGGCCAGGCGAGCCGGCGCGTCGGGTGCGCCAGGATGAAGAGCGAACTGTAGCCCGCCAGCGCAACGACCCCGGCCGTCAGCAGGCTGCGCTGGACGCCGCTCCGGCTCCACACCTGCAGGGCGGCCGCCAGGCTGAGGAGCGCGAACGCCGGCATGAAGAACCGCGCCTGGAGGGCGAACAGGCTCAAGGGCAGCCAGCTCCAAACCGCGGCGCACAGGAGGAAGCGGACCGGGGGCGGGATGGGGAAAAGGAGGAAGAGCGCCGCCAGGCAGAGCCAGGCCGGGCCGACCGCGTCCATGTCCACGAAGCCCGCGTGCACGCTCAGGTCCCAGGGATGACGCAGGTAGCGCAGGAGTCCGGCCCAGGAGCCGAACTCCGGGGCCGCGGTGTCCGAGGACAGGTTCGCGAGGTCCAGCTGCGCCGCGGCGGCCGGAGCGAACAGCTGCGCGGCGAAGGGGTGGACGGGATTCCCGTAATGCGCCAGGTTCTTGGCGGCCCAGGGCGCGAGGACGAGGCACGCCGCGGCGACGGCGGGGGCGAAGTCGCGCGCGGAAAGGTCGCGGCCCTCGCCGTGCCAGCGCCGGCAGAGGACCACCAGGACGAGACTGGCGGGCAGCAGCCAATCCGTGTACTTGCAGGACATGGCGGCCCCGCAGAACACGCCGCACAGGAGCATCAGCCGCCGGCGCCGGGGAGAACCCGCCGCCGCCCTGCCGGCCCCCAGCAAAGCCAGGAAGCCTAGCAGGCGGAAGAAGGAGGTCTCCAGGCCGACCGTGACCCAGGTGCTCTCATACAGGAGGAACGGGGCGCTGAAAAGGACGCAGAGGGCCAGGGGTCCGGCCTCGGGGCGGCCGAAGCGGCGCACGGCCGCGATCAAAGCCGCGGCGACCCAGAACACCATCCCGAAATGGAACAGCTTCGCGACCAGGCCCATGGGCTCCAGAGCGAGCGCGACGGCGAACAGCATCTGCGGCGCGGACGGCACCCCGGCGAAAAGGATGTTCGGCTGGGCGCCGATGCTCCCCTCGCGCAGGTAGCGGGCGGGCAAGGCCAGGTGGTAGACCAGCGCATCGTAGAAGGTCTCGGGGGCCAAAGCGTAGGGGAGCTGGGTCGCGGCCAGCAGGAGCACGAACAGTCCAGGGACCAGGGCGTCGGCCTCCCAGCGGCGGGACACGCCTCCCGCGGCCGGCGCCCGGACGGCGCGCCATGCGGTCCAGGCGGCCGCCACGCCGCCCGCAGCGACCGCCGCTTGCAGGACCCACGCCCGCAGCCCGCCCACCAGGCCCAGCCCCAACACCGCCAGGGACCAGGCCGCGAAGCCGAGTCCGAAGGCGAAGACCGCCCGCTCCCAGGCGTCGTCCGCGGCCGGATCCTCGGGCAGGACGCGGATGAGCAGGGCCCGTCCGGAAACCCAGAGCGCGGCCAGGAGCCCCAGCGCGCCGAGCGCGCGCGCCAGGTTCACCGCCGCCTGCGGGATGCTCATGCGCCAGAGGGGCGGGAAGAAGGACGGCAGGAACCCAGCCGCAGAGGACAGCTCGGGTCTGGGATGGTGGGCGAGGACCCACCCCCACCATAGGAGGAGCAGGGCCAGCGCCGCGTAGCAGGGCAGGCGCGACGGCGGGGGCGTCTCCGGCCGGAGCTTCTTCATCGCAGGACGTATCTTACCTTAAGCTATAATGGCGCGGGCATGATCACCGTCCTCATCATCGTCTGCGGCGTACTGCTGCTCGTGGTCGGGCATTGGGCCTGGAAGCAGTCCTTCCCGGACGAATCCTTCGAGGCTGCGCTCGAACGCCTCGGCCTCAAGGAGTACAACGACCGCCTCCTCGCCCAGATCGCCGCGAAAGAGCGTCCCGTCCAGCAGGCGGCCGTCACCCATCGCATGAAGATGATCCTCGAGGAGCTCGATAGCGCCCGGTCCCACACGGAGGCCGTGGCCGCCGTGTCGCCCCAGGACGAGCTCGACGCGTTCGCCTGCGAGGAGCTCGCGGCCATGGGCCGGCTGACCAAGCACCCCGACGGCCGCTTCACGGCCATCATCCGCCCCAGGTAGCCTTGTCCTTCCTCGCGATCCTCGCCGCGCTGGGGCTGGCCCTCAGGATCCTCGGCATGTTCCTCATCCTCCTCACCATCGCCTATCTCCTGATCGCCTTTCTCACGGGCGGTCCCTATGTGCCCCTCTCCCCGGCGGAACTGGACGCCATGCTGTACCTCGCCAAGCCGCAGGAGGGCGAGCTCTGGATCGACCTGGGCTCCGGGACCGGCTGGATCGGCGCCCGGGCCGCGCGGCACGGCGCGCGGAGCATCGGCTACGAGATCAACCCCGTACTGGTCCTCCTCAACCGCCTGCGCATCCGCCTCTCCGGCCTCGCGGGCCGGGCCGAGGTGCGGCAGGCGAACTTCTGGTTCACGGACCTGTCTAAGGCGGACGTCGTTTCCGTCTATCTCATCACCTACCGGATGCCCAAGCTGCAGCGCAAGCTCGCGGCGGAGCTCAAGCCGGGGAGCCGCGTGCTCTCCGTCCAGTTCCCGCTCCCGGACTGGAAGCCCGCGGGCAAGCTCAACAACGTGTACCTCTACGTGGTCCCCGACAAACGGTGCCAGGGGTCAACTTATTCAACTTAGTGGAATTATCTGCAATGTCTCCAGTTGAATAATTCCACTAAGTTGACCCCTGGCACCGTAAGCTGAGCTTGACAACTGGACAATTGTCCAGTAAACTATACTCATGACCGCCGAAGCAGTGACCCGGCTGCAGCGCCGCATCCTCGACTTCATCGCCTCCTTCCTCCAGGAGCGGGGCTTCCCGCCCACCCTCGGCGAGATCGGGGAGGAGTGCGGCGTGGCCAACCGCAGCTCCGTGGATTACCATCTCGGCGCGCTGGAACGGGCCGGTCTGGTCCGCCGCTCCCAGTCCCGGCACCGGGGCCTGGAGCTGCTGGCCCATCCCTTCCGCCTGCCGGTGCTGGGCCGGGTCGGCGCGGGGCGCGGCCTCATCGCGGAAGAGGATGTGGAGGAGCACCTCGTCCTGGACAAGCGCATCGTTCGGGGCGCGGATTTCCTCCTGCGCGTCAAGGGCGACAGCATGATCGGGGCCGGGATCCTGGAGGGCGATCTGGTCCAGGTGCGGCGGCAGTCCTCCGGGGAAGACGGCGACATCGTGGTCGCGCTGGTGGGGGAGGATGGCGTGGTCAAGCGGCTCCGGCGCGGCGGCCACGCCTGGCGCCTGGACTCCGAGAATCCGAAAGACGCCCCCATCACCGCCGAGTTCCAGGTCGTGGGCAAGGTCGTGGGGCTCATCCGCCGCTATGGGAAATGAGCTCGCCGCTTCCCGCGGACTCGCCCCGCTGATCGGTCACGGGCCGGGGCTCTATCTGGCCCTGGGCCCGGCCGTGCTCCCGGCCTGGTTCCTGACGCGGCTGTGCCCCGCGCTGGCGGGCGGCGCGCGCGTGTTCTGGGTGGACGCGACGAACTCCTTCGCCGCGTACGCCGCGGGCCGCGCCGCGCGCTCCTTGGGCATCCCGCCCCGAACCGTCCTCGACCGCATCCGCCTCTCCCGCCCGTTCAATTCGCATCAGCTCACCACTTTACTGACCCGGACGCTCCCCCCGCTGTGGCGAGGCGAGCCGGTGGTCGTTTCGGACCCCTTCCCCATGCTCTTCGACGAGGAAGTACCCCAGCGGGAGGCGCGCCGCGCCCTGGACGCCATCCTGAACGCCGTCGCGGCCCTGCCCGGGGTCTGGCTGCTTTTGGCCGTGCACCGGGAGGCGCCCCGGGGACGGGAAGGCTGGCTCGCGGAGCTGGCTGGAAGAGCCCGCCGCGTCGCGGTGCTCAACCCAAGGGGGCCTGACTGGCGGCTCGAACGGGAGCCGGCCTGAGGTCATGGGACGCACGCTCCCCACCATCACCCAGACGCTCCACGCCGAGGAGGCGGACTGGCGGCATTTCCGCCGCGCCCTGCGCCGCGAGGACCAGGAGGCCTTCGACGCGCTCTGGCGCCACGCCCGGCGCCACGCGGCCCCGGCCGCCATGGCCAGCCGCGCGCTGCCGCTGGAGGCCGCGCTCATGGCCATGCTGGTCGGCCTGGCGCGGCAGGCTCTGGACCTGGAACGCCGCGTAGCCGAGCTCGAAAGCCATGGAGGGCTGGCTCTTTGACGCCTATCCGGTCTCGGGCGGCATGCGCGTCTGGGTCATCGCGGCCGACGGCGCCTGCCGCTCCTTCGTCGATCCCTGGAGTCCCGCGTTCTACGCCGGCGCCTGCGGCGCCCGCGCCGCGCTGAGCCTCGCGCAAAAGGCGCCCTTTCTCGTCTCCACCGCCTGGACCGAGAAGCGGGAGCTTTTCTCAGGCGAGACCCTCCCCGTCATGGAACTGCGCGTCCCCCCGCTCGCTCGCGACGCGCTGGCCGCCCGGCTCCGGGACGCGGACGTCCCGCTCTATGGGGCCGACATCCACCTGGTCCAGGCCTACCATTATGAACGCGGTCACTTCCCCCTCGCCCGCTGCGCCTTCGAGCTGGACGGCGACCGGCTCGTCTCCTGGGAGCTCCGCGACGACCCCTGGGCCTTGGACTACGCGCTCCCGCCGCTCAGGACCGCGCATCTGTCCTTGTCCGCGTCCGAGATCGCCGGCGCGCTCGACCCCAGCCACGCGCCGCGCGGCAAGCTGATTTTGGCCATGGACGGCACCGCGCACGAGCTGGAAGGCGATGAGCGGGAACAGCTCGAGTCCCTGGCCCGCCGCATCGCCGAGTGGGACCCGGACGTCCTGACCACGGACTGGGGCGACAGCTTCCTACTGCCGCGGCTCGACGCCTTGAGCCGGGATTGCGGCGTGGCCCTGCCCCTGTCCCGGGACCCCGAGCGCGGCATGGCCGGCCGCGGGGAGCGGTCCTTCTACACCTACGGCCGCACCGTGTACCAGGGCGGCGCCCGCTACCTCTTCGGACGCTGGCATCTGGACGTAAAAAACAGCTTCCTCCTGAAAGAGACCGGCCTCGACGGCCTGCTCGAGATCGCGCGCATCGCCAAGATCCCGGTGCAGCGCGCCGCGCGCTGCACCATCGGGACCTCCCTTTCCTCCATGCAGATGGACCGCGCCTGCCGGGACGGCATACTCATCCCCATGGACAAGGCGCAGGTCGAGGACTTCCGTCCCGCCGGGGACCTCCTGGCCGCGGACAAGGGCGGGCTCTGCTACGAGCCGGACGTGGGCTGGCACGAGAGCGTGGCGGAGTACGATTTCACGAGCATGTACCCCACGCTCATGGTGGAGCGCAACATCTCCCCCGAGACCGTGAACTGCCCCTGCTGCAAACCGACCCCCGTGCCCGAGCTCACGCATCATCTCTGCGAGAAGCGGCGCGGCCTCATCCCCGCGGTGCTGTCGCCGATACTCGACAAGCGCGCCCGCTACAAGGCCCTGTCCAAGATCCCGGGACCGGAAGCCGCAAGGTACAAGGCCCGCGCCGCGGCGCACAAATGGTGCCTGGTCACCTGCTTCGGCTACCTGGGATTCAAGAACGCGCGCTTCGGGAAGATCGAGGCGCACGAGTGCGTGACGGCCTGGGGACGGGAGACCCTGCTCCGGGCCAAGGACGCGGCCGAGCGTCGCGGCCACCGCATCCTGCACGCGATGGTGGACGCGCTGTGGCTCGTGATCGGCGACGCGCGGCCCGAAGCGCTGGAAGAGCTGCGGCTGGCCCTCGAGAAGGAAGCGGGCTGTCCGCTGGCCCTGGAAGGACTCTACAAGTGGATCCGCTTCTGCCCGTCCAAGGAAGACGCCCTCTCCGGGGTCCCGGGCCGATACTTCGGCGCCTTCACGGATGGCACGTTCAAGATCCGGGGCATCGCCTCCCGCCGCCGCGACACGCCGAAACTCCTCAAGGAGATGCAGGGGGAACTGCTGGAGCGCCTCTCACAAGCGAAGGACATCGCGGAATGCCGGGCCGCCGCACAGGGACTGGAAGACATCGTGGAGGAGTACCGGAGCCGCCTGCGGGAAGGCCGCGTGAGCGCCGCGGAGCTCGCCATCACCTTCCACCTGTCCAAAGCGCCGGAAGAGTACAAGCGCGACACCGCCTCCACCCTCGCCGCAAAACAGCTCGCGCAGGCCGGGGTACTGCTCCACCCCGGGGAGACCGTGCGCTACGTCATCACCTCGGCCAAGGACGCGGTCAAGGACTGGCGCGTGCGTCCCCTCGCCCTCATGGAAGGCGCCCTGGAGTACGACCCCGCCAAATATCTCGAGCTCCTGAACCGCGCCGCTGAAGAAATCCTCTCCGGCCTCTGAACCCCGACCTCGAGGGAACTAAATTACGCCCTCAATCGTACATGTAGGCAAGGAGGCTGCCATGGAACTCTATTGGAACGACGAACTGCTCAGCACGAACACGAACAAGGAAGAGCTGGACTCCGCACTGACCCGTCTGAAGAACGCGCGAGAAGCGACGCTGGAACTGCGCCGCAATGAACACACCCTGATGCGAGTGGTGAGCCTGGATAGCCGCGGGCGGATCTGCCGCTTCCTGGAATACTGGCGCGGAGAGCACTGCCTCGGGATGCCCCTCCTGTTCGGCGAATGGGAAGAGATCGACAGCGGCCTGCACGGCTACCTCGACGGGAAGCTGCCCGAGGAATTCCAGGAGGCGATCCTGGAGCCGGACTGCCCCATCTGCGCCATGCTGGCCCGGCAGACAGGGCTGGAGGCGGAATCCTGGGCAAAGTGGAACTGACTCCGCCGTTCCCCTTCCCCCCTTGCGGGGGAAGGCTAGGATGGGAGATTGTCGTTCTCCTTCCCCCCCTGCGGGGGCGCCCTCCGCAGAGCTTCGGGCACGCCGGCCGGCCAGAGGCCGGACGACCCCGACAGAGGCCGGGATGGGGGGATGATGCGGGATAGAGCGAGGAAACTCCGCGCCAGCATGACGGATGCCGAGCGGAGACTTTGGCGCCATCTTAGGCTGCGGCAACTGCAGGGACTCAAGTTCCGTCGGCAAGTCCCCATCGGCCCCTACATCGTGGACTTCGTGTCATTTGAGGCCAGACTCATCATCGAGGTCGACGGGGGACAGAATGTCGAACGGGCAATGGAAGACGCGAGGCGCACTGCGTGGTTGAACGAGCGGGGCTTTGAAGTACTCCGGTTCTGGGACAATGAAGTCCTCCTGCAATCAGAGGCGGTGCAACAAGCCATCTACGAAAAGCTATCCCCCCACCCCAACCCTCCCCCGCAAGGAGGGAGGGAGAAAGGCCCCCGGGAATGAAAAAGCCTATTCCTCGGAGGGGTCGCCGGGCTTGGATTTGGGCTCGCAATGAACTAGGTGGCGTATTTCGGAGGCCCGCTATTGGCTGAGTTCTAGGCGCGAGGAGCGCGCATAGTGTTAACTATGCAAGCGACGAGCAACGACGAAATCGGCCAATAGCGGGCCTCCCCGCAGGGCCGGGGCGCTTTTGGGCTGCGCCTTCGCGCTACTCGGCTTACAGGCCTAAAGGCCTGCGCGCCTCGCATCGCTTCGGCTCGCTCCAAAATCGCCTCCGGCGAAATGCGCCACCTAGTTCATTGCGAGCCCTGACGCTGCTCCTTGGTGGTCGCGAACCACGGGGCCGCGATGCGCAGGGCGCCCATCACGGTGGTGGCGATCGCGGCGATGAGCATGGAGGTCGCGATCGGGATGTTGGTCAGGAGGAAGCCGTAGGCGAAGGTGGAAGCGATGGCCGCCACCATGCCCAAAAGCGACTGAGCCGCGAGCACCTTGCTCACATCCTTGGGGTCTAACCCGGCCAACGTTTTCTGGTTGAGGCCGGAGACGGTCAGGAACCCGAAGGAGGTGACCAAGGACTGCAGGCCGTAGAGGGCCAGCACGCCCCACAAAGACGGGTAGTAGAGCATGACCCAGAACAGCGGGACCTCGAGGGCCGCCAGGGTGTAGAACGGGATCATCAGGGCTTCCTCGTTCTTGAACCCGAACTTCCCGAAGAGCTTGCGCATGGGCTTGATGAGCGCGGCGCCCACGATGGCCCCCACGCTCGCCACCACGGTCAGGAAGGAGAAGTAGCCCATCGGCGTGCTGGTCAGGCCCTTCACGAGCCAGCCGAGGACCGGCAAGTTCATGATGGCGGCCATGGTGGCGTTGTTGCCCACCACCAGGGTCTCGACGTACTCGGGAAGCACGTTGAAGATGAGGGGGTCGGAGAAGAGCGAGCTCACCAGCGAGATGATGAGCATCGTGCGCAGGAAGCGGTTGCCCCACACCATCTTGACGCCCTGCTTAGCCGAGCGGGCGAGGTCCTTGAGCGTCTCCTTGATGCCCTTCTTGGCCGTGTCCGCCTGCCCGCCCTGCCCCGCGGACTTGGCCTTGTCGGCCTTGATGCGGATCATGGCGTAGAAGAGGGCCGCGCCGCTCGCCGCCGCGGCGTAGATGCCGTAGATGACCGCCCCGCCCGCGCCGGACTTGCCGAAGATGTCCTTGATGCTGGCGATGTGCCCGGCGATGGCGGGGGCGATGATGGCGATGACGGAGCCGATGAAGGAGAGGATGGAGTTGGCCTTGGTGCGCTCGGCCGAGGTCACGCTGGCGTCGCCGAAGATGCGCGAGACCACCGCGCTCTCGGTAGTCACCGTGATGCCCTGGAAGAAGGACTGCAAAGCGAAGATGCCGACCAGTATGCCGATGGCCGTGGGCAGGCTCACCAGGCCCGTGGAGAAGAAGAGCGCGGGAACCCCGGCCAGGACCACGGCGCGGGCGAAGAGGGAGCGGACCAGCCACTTCTTGGCGCTGCCCGCCTCCCCTTTCTTCACGAAGAGCGGGATGGTGAAGTAGCTGATGGCCTGCGCGCCCCAGTGCGCCATGCGGGCGATGGAGCGGTTCTCGCGGATGAGGGCCTTGAGGGCCTCGGCGTTCTGGAGCCGAGCGTCGTTGTGCTCCCCGAGCGAGTTCTTGGTCAAAGAGGAGATGAGGTAGGGCAGGCCCACCATGTACATCTGGAAGCCGATCATGAAGGTGATGTTGCCCCACACGTAGCGCCAGAAGGAACGGTTGCGCTCGGGGTCCTTGAAGACCTGCGTGAGGCCCGGCTTGGCCGGGGGGACTTCCGCCTTCTTCTCGACTTGGGCCGTCTCGCCGGCCTTGGCCAGGGAACTCTTGAGGGTGCCGCCCTGGGCCGCCACGACCGCGTCGGAACCCGCGCCGGAGCGGCCGGAGACTTCCTCGCCGGTCAAAACGCTGAACTGTTTGTCCGCGGCGAGCTTGGCGTCGCCGCCCTGGAGGTCCTGGAGGCCCTTCACGGCCTCGGCCGCGGCCTGGGTGGTCTGCTCGAGCTTCTTCTCGACCGCTTTGGGGCCGGCGACCGCCGGGGCGCCCCCGTCCTGCACCGCGATGGAGACCGAGCGGCTCACGGACGGCTGGGAGACGGCGGAGACGCGGGACAGCGTCGCGGCACCCGCAGGCGCGGCGGCCTGCGCCTGCACCGAGACCCCCCTGCCGGAGATCGCGGGGAGCGAGGTCCGGATGGAGGGGAGGATGGAAGACGAGATGCCGCCGTTGACCGAGGACTGCAGAGCGCCGGCCTGGAGACCCTGGAAGGAACCCAGATGGGCGCCGACAGCCGCGACCGGAACGGACTGCACGCCCCCGGCCTGCACGACCGCCGCCTGCATGTTCGCCATCACCGGCGTGACGCCGATGAGGTACGAGAGGAGTATCGCGAGCGCCTTGGCCAGGGTCTTCATGACGATATTGTAGGCGGATGCGGGGACAGGGTCAGGGGCCATAGGGGTCGGCCGCCGGGACTATTAGGACCTAGACCGCCCTGGGCCCAAGGTCGTAGACGCCCCGAGGCGCGGCGGGCCGGATTTTGTTAGACTCTCGGCAAGTGAACGCCCGTACTTTGAACATAGCCGTGGCCGGCCTGGGGAACGTGGGGGCCGAGACCGTGCGGCTCATCCTCAAGCAGCGCGCCGGGTTCGCGGCCCGGACCGGCGTCCGGCTGGGCCTATCCTGGGTCTGCGACCGCTCCGTGCGCGAGAAGGCCCGGCACCTCGGCCTGCCCTCCCGGGTGCGGCTCACCCGCGACCCGAGCCGCATACTCCGCGACCCCGGGGTCGACCTGGTGGTCGAGCTCTTCGGGGGCCAGCGCGAGGCCAAGGCCCTGGTATTGGGAGCGCTCCGGGCGGGCAAGCACGTGGTCACGGCCAACAAGCTCCTGCTCTCGCACTGCTGGGGCGAACTCGCCGGTGCTTCAGCCGCGGCGGAGCGCAGCATCGGCTTCGAGGCCGCCGTGGCCGGGGGCATCCCCATCATCCAGGCCATCCGCTCGGGCCTGGCCGCCAACCGCATCGATTCGGTCTCGGGCATACTCAACGGGACCACCAACTACATACTCTCCCGCATGGCGCACGAGGGCTGCGAACTGCGCGAGGCCCTGGCCGAGGCCCAGCGCCTGGGCATGGCCGAGCGCGACCCCAAGCTGGACCTCGACGGCACGGACACGGCCCACAAGGTCTCGGTGCTGGCCTCCATGCTGACCGGGCGCTGGCTGCCGCACCGCCGCATCCCGCGGGTCGGCATCGAGCGCATCGAGGCCGAGGACATCCGCTTCGGCCTCGCGACCCTGGGCCGCACCGTGCGGCTCATCGGCACCGTGGCCCTGGACTGGCGCAGCAGCCCGCCGGTCGTGGAGGCCCACGTCCAGCCGGTGCTCGTCCCGCTCCGGCACCCCCTGGCCGCCGTGCACGGCGGCTACAACGCCCTGCTGGTCCAGGCCTCCAGCGCGGGCGACCTCATGTTCTACGGGAAAGGGGCGGGCCCGGGCCCGGCCGCCAGCGCGGTGCTGGCCGACATCCTCGCCATCGGCGGCGGGACCACCCCGGGGATGGGGATCCCCTGCGCGGAGGGCTCCCTGCGCCTGGCTGCGGAATCCCCCGCGCCCCGCTACCTCAAGCTCCGCGTGAAAGACGTCCCCGGAGCCCTCTCGGGCATCGCCGGCATCCTGGGCCGGGCCGGCATCTCCATCGCCCGCATCCACCAGGACGTGCACACCGAGGCCCGCAGCCGCTTCGTCCCGGTCATGATCACGACGCACGAGACCACCCGCCGCCAGATAGAGCTGGCCTGGCGGCAGCTGCGCGCCCTGGACTCGGTGGCCCCCACCCACACCTGCCTGCGCATGCTCCAGGAATGAAGCCCCGCATCCCCTTGATCGAGAAGTACCGCGCCCGCCTGCCCGTGTCGCGGCGCACGCCGGTCGTCTCGCTGCTGGAAGGCGGGACGCCGCTCGTCCCCGCGCCCCGCCTGGCCGCTCTGCTGGGCCGCCCGGGGGTCTCGGTATTCCTCAAGATCGAGGGCGCCAACCCCACCGGCTCCTTCAAGGACCGCGGCATGACCTTGGCCATGTCCAAGGCCCTGGAAGCGCGCGCGCCCGGGGTGCTGTGCGCCTCGACCGGGAACACCTCGGCCTCCGCCGCCGCGTACGCGGCCCGCGCGGGACTGCGCTGCATGGTCCTGCTCCCCGCCGGAAACGTCGCGGCCGGAAAGCTCTCCCAAGCCGTCGCGCACGGCGCCGAGATCGTCTCCATCCGGGGCAATTTCGACGCGGCCCTCGAGCTGGCCAAGGCCGCGGCCGCGGACGCCGGCTGGACGCTGGTCAACTCGCTCAACCCCTACCGCATCGAAGGGCAGAAGACCGCCGCCTTCGAGGTCGTGGAAGATCTGGGCCGGGCCCCGGACTTCCAGTTCATGCCCGTGGGCAACGCGGGAAACATCACCGCCTACTGGAAGGGCTACCGGGAGCTCTGCGCCGAGCGCCGCCTCCCCCTCCCCCGGATGATGGGCTGGCAGGCCGCCGGCGCCGCGCCCATCGTCCGCGGCCGGAAAGTGGAGCATCCCGAGACCTTCGCCACCGCCATCCGCATCGGCAATCCCGCCTCCTGGCAGGGGGCCCTGGCGGCCCGCGACGAGAGCCGCGGGCTCATCGGCGCGGTCACCGACCGGGAGATCCTCGCCGCCTACCGCGCCCTGGCCGGGACCGAGGGCGTGTTCTGCGAACCGGCCAGCGCCGCGGGCGTGGCGGGCCTCCTGCGCTTCGCTCGCGGCGCGCAGGGCCGGCGCCTGCGCGGCGCCCGCGTCGTCTGCATCCTGACCGGCCACGGCCTCAAGGACCCGGATTCCCCGTCGCGGCTCGGACGCCGCATCCGGGAGATTGCGCCCGACCTGGCCGCCGTCCGGCGCCTCATGGGGGGCCGCCGTGGCCGTTGAGATCCGGCCGCGGCCGCTGCGCATCCGCATCCCGGCCACCACCAGCAACCTCGGCCCGGGCTTCGACGTCCTGGGCATGGCCTTGGCCCTCTACAACGATATCGAGGTCTCCGTCCTCCCCGGCAAGGGGCCCGACCAGGTGGAGATCGCCGGGGAAGGGGCGGACCGCCTGCCCCGCGACGGCCGCAACCTCGTGCTCCGCGCGTTCCGGGAGGCCCTGGGGTGGAAGTTCCACCACCCGCTCCGGTGGCGGATGAAGAACCGCATCCCCCTGTGCCGCGGGCTCGGCTCGAGCGGGGCCGCCCGGCTGGGCGGGGCTTTGGCCGCCGCGGCACTCTCCCGGACCGGAAAGGACCGCTGGCCCGATTTCGTGGCGGCCGCCTGCCGCATGGAGGGCCACCCGGACAACGTGATGCCCGCGTTCTTCGGCGGGCTGTGCGGCTCCTACAGGGTCGACAGGGAGCTCCGGTTCTTCCGTCTGCGCCGGCCCGTGGGCCTGCGCGCCGTCGTCTGCATCCCGGAGCTCGAAGTCCCTACCGAGAAGGCCCGGCGCGTCCTGCCCAAGACCGTCCCCCTCGCCGACGCGGTGCGCACCGCCGCTCGGCTGGCGGTCCTGGTCACCGCCTTCGAGCAGCGCCGCTACGAGCGCCTGGCCGCGGGCATGGACGACGTGCTCCACCAGCCCTACCGCAAACGCCTCATCCCCGGACTGTACGAGGCGCTCTCCGCCGCCCGCCGGGCCGGCGCCCACGGCGCCGCCCTCTCCGGCTCCGGATCGGCGGTCTTCGCTTTGTCCCCCACCGCGGCCGCCGCGCGCGCCGGGGCCGCCATGGCGCGGGCCTTCGCCCGCCGGGGCCTGCGCAGCCGTTCGCTCGTCCTGGACTTCGACTATCGGGGGGCGGAAGTCCGGTGAAGAAAGGGAAGGGGATCGTGGTCATGAAGTTCGGCGGCACCTCCGTGGCTTCGCCGGAGAAGGTCCAGGCCGCCGCGGAACGCGCCATCGCCGCCCGCCGGAGCGGCCGGCGGGTGGTGGTCGTGGTCTCGGCCCCGGGGGAGATGACCGACGAGCTCATCGCGCTCTCCCACCGCATCACGCCCGACCCGGAGAAGCGCGAGCTCGACGTCCTCCTGTCCACGGGGGAGATCATGAGCATCGCCCTCTTCGCCATGGCCTGCCGCGCCCGCGGGGTCCCGGCCATCTCGCTGACCGGGCCGCAGGCGGGCATCCACGCCGACGGACACCACACCCGCTCCACCATCACTTCGATCCGCCCGCGCAAGATCCTCCGGGAGCTCGACGCGGGCAACATCGTGGCCGTGGCCGGGTTCCAGGGGCTCAACCCCCGCGCCGACATAACCACGCTCGGGCGCGGCGGTTCGGACCTGAGCGCGATCGCCCTGGCCGCCGCCCTCGGGGCCGGGGCCTGCGAGGTGTTCACCGACGTCAAAGGGGTATACACCGCCGACCCGCGCCTGGTGCCCGAGGCCCGCAAGATCTTGCGCATCTCCTACGAGGAGATGCTGGAGCTCTCCGCGGCGGGCGCGCAGGTCATGCTCGCGCGCTCCATCGAGGTCGCCAAGCGCTACGGGATCGCGGTGCACGTCCGCTCCGCCTTCCACCCGGTCCCCGGGACCTGGATCACCGAATCACCGGAGTCGAACATGGAAAAACCGCACGTTTCGAGCCTGGCTCTGGAGAAGGGCGAGGTGCGTGTCAGCATCGTGGGCGTGCCGGACAAGCCCGGCATCGCCGCCAAGGTCCTGGCGCGCCTGGCCGAGGCGAACATCCCGATCGACATGGTGGTGCAGTCCGCGCCCACCACCCGGGGCTCCAACGACATCTCCTTCATGACCCCGCGCGGGCATGCCGGGGCCGCCGCGGCGGCGCTGGGGCCCATCGCGCGCCTGCTCGGGGCCCGGCGGGTGGACGTCCACGACCAGGTCGTCAAGCTCACGGCGGTGGGCACGGGCTTCCGCCGCCACGCCGGAGTCGCGGCCGGCATGTTCGGGACCCTGGCCCGCAACCGCATCAACATCCAGATGATCAGCTCCTCGGACCTGAAGATCTCCTGCGTCATCGACAGCCGCCATGGGGAGACGGCGCTGCGCGTGCTGCATGACGCGTTCGGGCTCGGACGCCGCGCCCGGAGGCATTGACAGGCCCCCCCGCGGCGAGTATATTGGCCGAGTCCCCTTTTTTCAAGACTCGCCGTACGGCATCATGGAACCCTGAACATGCGAGAAGACCCTTACCCGGTCACACTCATCGAGACCATCGCGGACCTGGAAGACCTGGCCGAGCGCCTCAAGGGCGAGCCGCGCATCGGCGTGGACGTGGAGTCGGACAGCTTCTACTCCTATCACGACAAGGTCTGCCTGCTCCAGCTCTCCTCCTCCGGCGAGGACATCGTCATCGACCCGCTGGCGGTCAAGGACCTCTCGCCCCTGGGCCCGATGTTCCGGGACCCGGCGGTCGAGAAGATCTTCCACGCCTGCGAATACGACATCCTCTGCCTCAAGCGCGACTTCGGCTTCGGGATCCACAACATCTTCGACACCCTCGTCGCCGCCCGGTCTTTGGGCTCGGCGAAGCTGGGGCTGGCGGCGCTGATCGAGATCTACTTCGGGGTCAAGCTGTCCAAGAAGCTGCAGCGGGCCGACTGGGGCAAGCGCCCCATGTCCCTGGAGCAGATCGAATACGCCCGCAACGACACCCACTACCTCCTGCGCCTGCGCGACATCCTCTCCGACGAGCTGAAGGCCAAGGGCCTCCTGGAGGACGCGGCCGACGAGTTCGCCCGCCTGGAGAAGATCGAGCCCGTGGACCGCTCCTTCGACCCGGAGTCCTTCTGGAGCCTGCGGGGGGCCAAGGACCTGTCCCCCCAGGCCCGCGCCGTGCTGCGCGGGCTCTACCTCTTCCGCGAGCGGACGGCGGCGGGGCTGGACAAGACCCCCTTCCGCGTCCTCCCCGAGGACCTGCTCGTGCGCCTGGCCGAACGCCTGCCCGCCGACCGGGAAGCCGTCCGGACCGTGCCCGGCATGACCCCTTACCTCTTCCGGCGTTTCGGGAGCGAGCTCCTGGCCGAGATCGCGCAGGGCCTCGCGGCCGAGCCCATCGACTCTCCCCCGGAGCGTCCCCGGCGCCACGACTGGGACGGGGATTCCCTGCGCCACTACGAGGCCCTGAGGCTCTGGCGCAAGGGCGTGGCCGAGAAGCGCGGGGTCAACCCGGTGGTCATCCTGCCGACCGACGAGCTCCGCCGCGTCGCCCAGGCCGCCAGCCGCTCGGAGAAGCCCGAGGACTGGGTCGCGCCCCTCAGCAGCTACAAGGTCGACCTCTACGGGGCGGAGATCCTCGGCATCCTGCGCGCCCCCAAGCCGCCCAAGTCCAAGCGCCGGCGGCGCCGGCGCTCAGCCCCGTAGCGACGCGAGCCACCAGCGCAGGAACCAGACCAGCCCCGCGGCGCCCGCCGGGATCAGGACCCCCCACAGGATGACGGTCTCGACGCTGAGGTGCAGTCCCAGCCCCAGCTTTTCGGACAGGCCGACCTCCTCCGCCTCGCCTTCCTTCGGGGCGAAGCTCCGGCTCGCGGTCCGCACCTGGGGCGGATCCTTCACGACCTCCTGCGGCTCGGGCACGGGGAAGCCGGAGGCCCGGAGATGCGCGTAGGCGTCGCGGATCTCCATGAAGAGGCGGGTGTAGTGGGCGGTCTCTTCGGCGCCCCGCGCCCGGTCGGGATGGCATTCCAGCGCGCGCCGGCGATAGGCGAGCTGGACGTCCTTGGGGGAGACCCCGGGCGCCACGCCGAGGATGGAATACGCCTGCTCCGTCGTCATGGCCGGGTTTCGGGCAACAAATTCTTCATATCCTCGTAACGATTCCGCCATGCCCTTCTGTTAGACTGTCGGTGCAGGACAGCAACAGCTAGGGCGTACATCAGCGCTGCACCAGCGACCCACCACCTAGGAAAGCGCCCGGAAGCCACCTCCTCCCGGGCGCTTTCGATTCCCTCCCGTCGCGAGCTGTCCGCAGGCCGCCTCGATCTCGGCGCCCAGGCTCTTGCGGATCGTCACGTGGAGCCCCAGCCGGACCAGCTCGTTGCGGAAAGTCTTCAGCACCCATTCCGGGGGCGGCTGATGGCGCTTGTGCGTGGGATTGAGCAGGATGAGGTTCACGTGGAGCAGGTCGGGACGGCCCACGGAACGGACGAAGCGGGCCAGCTCGCGCGCGTGGACGGGGCCGTCGTTCAGCCGTCCGATCAGCACGTACTCGAGGAAGATCTTCTTGCGGGTCAGCTCCAAGCAGCGCTGGAGCGCGGCGGCGAGGGCCTTGAGGGGATAGGCCTTGTTGGCCGGCACCAGCTTAGAGCGCAGCTCGTCGATTCCAGCGTGCAGGGAGACCGCCAGGTTGACCTGCGGGAACTCGGCCACGAACTGCTCCAGGCGCGTAGCGATGCCCACGGTCGAGACCGACAGGTGACGGGCCGAGAGGGCGAAGCGCTGCGGGTCCATGAGCGCGCGCAGGCTCTCGGAGACCTCGTCGAGGCAGTGCAGCGGCTCGCCCATCCCCATGTAGACCACGTTGGCGAGGCGCTGCGCGCCGCCGGTGCGGCGCAGGTACTGCCGCCAGAAGAGCACCTGGTCGGTGATCTCCTCGGGAATGAGGTTGCGGACCAGGCCCATGGCGCCGGTCGCGCAGAAGCGGCAGCCCATGGCGCAGCCGACCTGGCAGGAGATGCAGGCGGACCAGGGCCCTCCGGGCTTAGGCTTGAGCAGCACGGACTCGATGAAGAGCTTGTCGCGGGTCTCCAGGAGCGCCTTGTGCGCCATGCGGTCCGCCGAGGAGTGGACCTTGCTCTCCTTGAGCGAGAGGAGCGGCGCCTCTTTCTCCAGCAGGGCGCGCAACCCCGCCGGGATGGTCTTCACGCTCGTCCAGCCGTCCGCGGAGTCGCGGTAGACCGCGTCCAGGATCTGGCGCAGGCGGTACTCAGGCTCCTGCGCCTTCTTCAGGACGGCCTTCACCCGTTCTAAGTCCATACCGTCATTGTAGCATTGGCCCTGGCAGGGGAATTGCTCGGGGCAGTTCTGCCCCCTCCCCCCTTGTGGGGGAGGGTGGGGTGGGGGGCATGTGCGCCGGGACCGGTCTAGCCGGGAGGCCTGGGCGGCGCCGGGGGACGACGCAGTCCCATGGAAAGCAGGGTCCAGAGGCCTTTGAGGTTGTTGAGGACCTCCTCCCAGGACCGGATGCGCCGCAGCCGCTGCAGGACATACGCGGGGCGCAGATGGTAGCGCAGATAGACGCGCTTGTACTCCCGATGGATCTCTTCCGGGGAGAAATGCGCCGTCCGGAACACGGGCCGGCCGTGGAAGACGTATTTCCCCCAGTCCCGCTCCAGGATGAAGCCCGCCCGGTCCAACTCCTCGAAGATCGCGGTCCCGGGCAGGGGGATGAGGGTGTGGATGTCCGCCACGTCGGGCCGGATCTCCTTCAGGAAACGCAGGGTGTTGTCGTTCATCGCGCGGTCCTCGTTAGGAAAGCCGATGATGATGAAGGCCACCGTCTCGATGTCCAGCTCGCGGCAATCCCGGAACACCGCCCGGACCCGGTCGAGGGTCTGCCCCTTGTGGATGCGGTCCAGGGTCTCGGGGTTGCCCGACTCGATACCGAAGGAGAGGGAGTAGCAGCCGGATTCCTTCATCAGGCGCAGCAAGTCCCGGTCCAGCGTGTTGACGTTGACCCCGTTCGGGGTGGCCCAATGGAGCTTCCAGCCCTTGGCGATGATGCTCCCGCAGATGCTCTCGACCCGCGGGCGCTTGATGGTGAACGCGTCGTCGACGAAATAGACCTCTTCGACGCCGTAGCGCGAGCGCAGGGCCTCGAGCTCCGCCAGGACGCTCTCGGCGCTGCGCACCCGGTAGTTCCGCCCGAACACTCCCCGGCTGCAGAAGGTGCAGCGGAACGGACAGCCCCGGCTGGTGAGGACCGAGGCGGCGTTCTGCGTCCGGCCCAGCGGGTGCTGATAGTCCCCCAGGCGCACCAGATGCCAGGCCGGGAAGGGGAGGGTGTCCAGGTCCGCGATCGGAGCCCGCTCCGGCGTGGCGACGATGCGGCCGTCCTTCTTGAAAGTGATGCCCTGGACCCGCTCCAGCGCCGCGTCGCCCGAGAACAGGGCCTCCATCAGCTCGACGGCGGTGCGCTCCCCCTCCCCCCGGACCACGACGTCCACGCAGGCTTCCCCGGCGACCTCCTCGGGCAGGATGGTGGCATGGACCCCCCCGATGACGGTCTTGGCCCCGGGCACGAGCTCCTTGGCCAGCCGGCAGAGCCGCACGGCCTGCCGGATCATGGGCGTGGCGGCGGTGAGGCCGACGACGGTGGGGGCGAACTCCGAGAGAGCCTTGCGCACGTCCGCCTCGGTCAGCCGCAGGGCCTCCATGTCCATGAACTTCACCGTGTGACCCGCCTGCTCCAGCGCCGCGGCGAGATAGAGCATCCCCATGGGCATGGCTTTCCAGGCGGACTTGCTGATGGACGCGTTGGCCGCGTCGGAATACAGGGGGTTGATGAGGAGGATCTTCTGGGTCATGCCGCCGCCGGAGGCGCTGTCTTCGGTCCCAAAAAATATCATTTTGGCTCCGGAGGGACAATCGCGGTCGGCCGCCCTGCCGTCACCGCATCAGCCGGCCTTTCACGTAAGCGGGGATCGCGCGCGCGAAATATGACTTCACTTCCTCCCATGTGGTAGAGGCCAGCATCCTCGGCATGGCCTCTTTGTCGGCGTCCTCGAAATACACCAGCGCCCGAGCGGCCTGCAACGGGAAATCCCGATGCCGGGAGAACTTCCGGCCCCCGGCCTTCATGACGCGCTCCAGACCCAGCCGTCGGCAAAGTTCGTGCAGGTCGATGAAGTCCTTCTTCGAGCCTCGGCCCAACACCGCGCTGAGCTTCATCGCGGCGATATCGTCGAGCGAAGCCACCGCCAGGCCGCTCCAGCGCTCGCAACGCCCCAGCGCGGGATAAGCATAATGGAAGAGGCTCACCGATGTGCCGCCCAGGTCCAGGTGGCAGGTCCCATCCTTCTCCTCCCGGATCTTGACGGGCCCGGATGCCGTCAGGCCGCGGAGCAGCGCCTGACGTTCCGCCGCGCCCAGAGCGTTCCTATCCGAGAACAAGTCCAGATCCAGTGAGACGCGATGTCCCAGCCGCAAGGCCAAAGCGGTCCCCCCCGCGAGGTAGAAGTCCGCCGCCGCCGCGGCGAGGCGCCGCGCCGCCGCATGGCCCGACTCGTCGAGGACGCCGGCAAACCACTTCAAGAGCGCGCCCCTCGCCAAGGGTCGGCCCGCCGCCACGCCGCCAACGGCCGCGGAGCCGCCCTGAAGACCAGCGACCACAGCCTTCTGGACCGCGCCGAAAGCAGGCGGGCCCCCTCCGCCTCGAGCACACGCCGGATATCTCGACCCGGATAGCGCTTCACCAGCCATTTCAGATCATCGCGGCCGCCGCCTTCCAGCACCCGCGAGATGACCAGCGCGCTGTCTTTGCCCGCGTTGAGCACCTTCGGATCGTAGTCCGGGAACAGCGGCTGCAGCCGCCCCGGCAGAGGCTGCGCCGCCAATGGAGCGCGCGCCAGAGACTCCACCGCCGCGTCCTCCAGAAGCCATTCCCCCAACATCTTCTGCGGCGGCCCGAGATGCCCCGCCCGCATCAAACGATAGGTCTGCCGCCGGGTCCGGCGCAGACGGCGGCAGGCCTGGGCCACGGTGACGACGCGGCGCGGCGGTCCAGGAGGCTTCTCAAGCCATAGCGAGCCATCCGCGCCTTGCCGGAGGTTGATGTCTAATATCATGTCTTATAGTATGACTTAAAATCCACATGATGTCAATCGTCGTCCGAAAGCCTTGCCCGCCGTGGGTGCGTCCGATATAATGGGAGTCTCATGGTAGACGCGCGCCTGCAGCAGTTCATCATCGCCCGCCTGGCGGACTACTGCGCCTACCGCTGCGGCTTCCAGCGCGGGGTCCCCGACCCCATCCTGTACATGTGGGAGAAGCTCCGCGAGATCGAGGGGCCGATGTACGCGCTGAAGGACCAACTGCTGGCCGAGGCGATCGCGGCCTTCTTCCGGGAGCTCGACGGCGGGCGCATCGGGGCGCGGGAGCTGACGGACTTCCTGCAGCTCCTCGACGGCTACCTGCACCCCGGGGATTTCGCGGACGCCGCCTTCCACCTGGACCTCGAGTCCCTGGCCGACCCCGGCCGGCGGAAGGCCGCGCGGGAGTTCTTCCTCCGGAACCTGCGCGCCCACCGTCTCCTCGACGAGGACGCCAAGCCCGAGGCCCAGCGCAACCCGAACTGGAGACGGCTGGTCGCCGAGATCGAGCGCCGGCTCGGACTGGACCTGCTGGACCGCTCCCGGGGGCACAAGCCGCTGACCGAGCGCCGCCTGCGCTTCCTGCTCCGGCGCTGCCGGATGAACACCGCGGAGTACTGCGCGGTGTTCCACTTCCCGCTCCATCCCGGAGACAACTTCACGCCCTTCATCATGCCCCGGGTCGAGGCGCTGGTCGCGGCGAACCGCCGCTTCCTGCGCGGCTTCCGCCGCGTCTAGGCCATCGGCGGGACTTCGAGGGCCTTGCAGATCTTCTTCGCCGCGAAATCCGCGATCTCAGGGTGCCGGGTCACGGGGGTCTCTTTCAGGGTCGTGGGGTTCTGATACACGGAGTACTTCCCGCCCTCGCGCAGCAGGACGCAGCCCTGGTCGACCAGATGCTTCACCAGATCTCTTCTCTTCATGATATCTCTCCCTAGAATTTGAATTCGACGGAGATGGGGCAATGGTCCGACCCCATGACGCCGTCGTGGATGGCCGCGCCCTTGAGGCGCGGCCGCAGAGCGTCCGAGACGAAGAAATAGTCGATGCGCCAGCCCACGTTCCGCTCGCGCGCCCGGGTCACCTGGTCCCACCAGGTGTAATGGCCGGGCCCGGTCTCGAACTGCCGGAAGGTGTCCGCGAACCCGGCTTGGAGCAGGCGGTCGATCCAGGCCCGCTCCTCGGGGAGGAAGCCCGAGACCCTGCTGTTCTCCCTGGGCCGGGCCAGGTCCAGTTCCCGGTGCGCGGTGTTGACGTCCCCGCAGACCACGACGCGCTCACCCCGCTTGAGGTCTTTCTTCAGGGCCTTCAGGAAATCGTCGTAGAAGCGGAGTTTGTAGCGCAGGCGCTCGGGGCTGGCCTTGCCGTTGGGGAAGTAGACGTTATAGAGCCGGAACTCCGGGAAGTCGTGCACCAGGACGCGGCCCTCGGCGTCGTATTCCGGGACGCCCAGACCCCGCTCCACCCGGACCGCGGGCGCCTTCGCATAGGTGGCCACCCCGCTGTAGCCCTTCTTCTGCGCCCAGCAGAACTCCGCGCGGTAGCCCTCCGGCCGGAGGAGGGCTTCGTCGAGCTGGGAGGGTTCGGCCTTGGTCTCCTGGAGACAGAGCACGTCGGGGGATTCCCGGCGCAGCCAGTCGAGCAGGCCCTTGCGGGCCGCGGCGCGGATCCCGTTGACGTTCCAGGAGAAGAGGCGGACCTTCTTCGCCATCTTATGACGATTATAGATAAAATGCGGGGACCCGGTCCCCCATGGAAGAAACGCCGCCCCCCCGCTCCACGCTGATCACCGGCCTGGCCTGGACCGCCGTCCTCTGCTCCGTCCTCGGGCTGCTGGCGGGAAGCCTGCAGTGCTTCCTGTCTTCCGCCATGCTCTCTGGAGGGGACCTGGAGCGCCTGGGCGACGCGGGGGACCTCCCGGCCATCGCCAGGATGTCCCCCCGGCTCCACTGGTTCGGCCTGAGTTCGGCGGCCGGCGCCTTGGCGACCTTCTTCACCGCCGTGGGCCTCATGCGGCGCCGCCCCTGGGCCCGGTCCGCCTTCATCGTCCTGCTGGGCATGGGCATGGCCGCGAACCTCGTTTCCGTCTACGCGGTCCGCTCCGTCTTCTCCACCCTCCCCGTCATCCCGGAAGGCTACGTCTTCCCCCATTTCCGCCTGCTGCTGGGATTCCTGGAGGGTCTGGTCTACGCCGCCCTGGCGGGCACCACCGCACTCATGGGCTGGCTGATCCGCCGCCTACGGCGCGAAGACGTCCGCCGCGAATTCGGGGCCGGGGAGGCTTGATGGGTGACTTTTTCATGGTCAATCGATAGAAAGTATTGACTATTTCAAGTTGTTATCATAGATTAGTCATATGATAAAGCGCGGCCTTTATCGCGGCATATGGGATGTCCTGTCCCGCGAAAAGCAGATGATCTTCCTTTCCGGCCCCCGGCAGACAGGCAAGACGACTTTCGCCCGCCAGATCGCCGAGTCGTTCCCCAACAACTTCTACTTCAACTGGGACTACCTCTCCCATAAGCGCCTGATCCATGAGAAGCCCGCCTTCTTCACGGAGATCAACAGGGAAGACGCCTCGCAGCCGCTCGTCATACTGGACGAGATACACAAATACTCCGGCTGGAAGAACTATCTCAAGGGCGCCTATGACGAGTTCTCCGGCGCCTACAAGTTCCTGGTCTCCGGGAGCGGCAGGCTGGACGTTTACCAGAAAGGAGGCGATTCCCTCGCCGGCAGATACTTCCACCTGCACATGTTCCCCCTGACCATCGCCGAGCTCAGCCGGCGGCGGCGGACATTCAAGGAATTTACGCGCGATCCGCTTTCGGAATTCGATCTCAACGACAGAGCCGTCACGGCCGGTCTGTGGCGCACGCTCGGCAGCGTCAGCGGGTTTCCCGAGCCCTACCTCAAGGGGGAAAGCGCGTTCTGGACGCGCTGGTCCGCCAACTATCTGAAGCAGCTCATACGCGAAGATATCCGCGACCTCAGCGGCCTGAAGAAGATGGATGCGGTCGAAACCCTGTTCTCCCTCCTGCCGTCACGGGTGGGAAGCCCGGTTTCCATCAACAATCTCGCGGGCGACTTGCGGACGAATTTCGACACCGTCAACCGCTGGCTCTCGCTCTTCGATTCCTTCTTCCTCACCTTCAGGATCGCCCCATGGACCCGCAACATCTCCCGGGCCATACTCAAGGAGAAGAAGATCTACCTCTACGACTATCCGGAGATCGGCGACCGGGCTGCCAGGGTCGAGAATATGGCCGCGCTCGAGCTTTTCCGGGCAGTGCGCAACTGGAACGAGCTCGGCCTGGGCAGGTTCGCCCTGCATTACCTGCGCAATAAGGAGAAGGAGGAGGTCGATTTCCTGGTCGCCGAGGGCAACAGGCCGCTGCTGTTGGTCGAGGTCAAATCATCGGACGACGCCCCGGCGCCGAGCCTGATGAAGTTCCAGCGGATGCTGGGCGTTCCCGCGGTGCAGTTGGTCGACCGCGACGGGGTCTTTAAATACCACCGGAACGGAAACGACAAAGTTCTCATCGTCACAGCCAGCCGCTGGCTCTCCTCTTTGCCCTGACCGGCGGGTCGGCCCCCGAAGGACCTATTCCCTTATAGGTCCCTATCGGTCGAAGGAGGAGTCCTTCGGCCAAGGCGCTTCCCCTACCGCGCGGCTACACTGAAGGCATGAAGCCGCTCGCAAAGATCCTGGCGGCGGTCCTGGCGGTCTCCATCGCCGCCCAACCCGCTTTCGCCGCGGTCGCGTCCGTCCAGGTCCAGGTCGGGGTCCAGACCGGCATCCCGGTCGGCCCCCTCGGCTCCCTCGGGCAGGGCGTCTCGGCGCCGGCCCTCGCCGGCGAGAGCACCGCATCCTCCCTTTCCATGGACCTGGGCCGCAGCGCCCTGCCCCAGGTCTCCGCGATTACCCCGATCTCCCGGACCGACGGGACGCCGGCCAGCGCCGCCGTCCGGTCCGGAGCCGTCAGCAAGACCGGCGCCTTGGGATCCTCTCCCATGGCGGCGGCCCTTTCCGCCCGGACGGACATCCGGACGCCGCAGACGCCCCGAGCCGCCCTGGATAGGAAACTCCACGCCATCTCAGCCGTGATCAGCGAGGCCGGCAAGGACCTCCCGACCCTCTCCGAAGGCGGAGCGCATGCCGCGGTCGAGAAACAGTTCGCGGCCTTGGCCGGCGAGACGCGGACCGGAGCGGGGGCCCTTGAGACCCCGGTCGTGGCCGCGGGCGCGACCACCCTGGGCCGCTCGGGGATCTCCCTCAAGAAAGCGGCGGAGAAGACCGCCGCCCGGACGCAAGCCCCGACCGCGGAAGCCGAAGCGCCGGCCAAGTTCTCTCAGGTGTTCAAGGACCCCGAGCGCAACCGCTCCTTCTGGCGCTACCTCATCGGCAACACCCTCTACCTCTTCGGCGTGAAGATGTACGTGGTCGGCCTGCCCTTCCTCATCTCGTCGCTGACGAAGAACTCCCTGTCCGACAACCACGACGCGCGCGCGGCCAGCGCCGAGGCCGTGAAGGCCCTCATCCGCGAGAATCGGAGCCTGGCCCGCATCGCCCACTGGGTGGCCCAGGGCGTGGGCTACATCGCCCTCCCTTTCTTCGCGAAGAACGCGGAGCAGGGCCCCAAGAAGCTCCTCCTGCGCACCGCGCTCATCCGCACCGGCATCCTGGCCCTCATCCCGACCCTCTTCTTCGCCACCGGGGTCATGGGAGTGCAGGCGGCCCTGTGGACCTTCATGGGACTCATCGCGGCCCACTCCTTCGTGCTGGGCATCTACAGCACGATGGACAAGGCCTCGGTGGCCATCATCCTGGGCGACAAGAGCGTGACCACGGCGGAGCGGGTCAAGGCGAACTCGCTGTTGACCCTCACCGCCTCCTTCGTGGCCATCCTCGCCCCGGCCATCGCCGGGCAGATCTCGCTGGTGGGCAAGCTCTTCGGCAAGGACGGCCCGGGCGGGGCCGTCATCTACGGCTTCTATGCCGCCGCGGTCGGGCTCGCCGGCCTCATCTACTCCGGGATCTCCCTCCTGGCGAATAAGGCCGCGCCGCGGACCGCCGCCGCGGGCGAGGCAGCCCCCGCCGACGCGGTGAAAGGCGGCACTTTCAAGAACCTCTGGACCTCGCTGCGGGACGGGTTCAAGCTCATCTGGAACAACCGCGTCCTGCGGGTCATGATGTTCATGAACCTCATCAGCTTCCTCTTCGCGGACCCCCTCACCTTCAACGTGCTCCCCGAGTTCGCGGAGACCATCATCAAATCGAGCGCGTCCTTGGGCGCGCTCTTCGACGTGCCGGTGCTGGGCTGGCTGCTCCACGGCCTGACCAGCACGCCCATGGGCTACTTCGGCATGATGGGCGCGGTCGCGGCCGCGGGCTACATCGCCGCGACCCTGGTCATGGAGCCTTTGCGCAAGCTCTTCACCCGCCTGGGCTTCAAGACCGAGGAAGGCCTGATGATCCCCTTCACGGTCCTCGGGCTCATCGAGATCCCCCTCTTCTGGGTCATGCTGCACACCCCGTCCATGTGGGCCATCCTGGGGCTATACGCCCTGCAGGCCTTCGTGAGCGGCGGGATGACCGTGATGTTCGCCGGGGTCAACCAGAAGGCGCTCGGGGCCCACCAGCCCGGGGATGTGAACAAGATCGTGGCGACGCAGTCTCTCATGCTCATCGTCGCGGCGATCGCCTCGACCTACCTCTACGGGTTCGTGCTCACCGGCATCCCCATCGGGGTCGGGATGCTGATCGCCTTCGGCGTGACCGCCGCGCTCGACCTCTTCCGTGCCGCCTCGCCGTGGCTCCTCTTCACCAAGGAGCAGCGGCGGGGGAAGTGAAGCCGCGGACTTTGGTAGACTTTCCCTGATGCCCCACCCTCAAGGTATCGGCCGTCCGGATTTCGGCAGCATCGATTACGCCCAGGCCCCGCTTTTGGTCATCTGGGAGACCACGCGCTCCTGCGGCCTGGCCTGCAAGCACTGCCGCGCGGCCGCGGACCTCGGGCGCGATCCGGGCGAGCTGACGACCGACGAGGGCAAGCTCCTGCTCGCCCAGGTCAAGGCCATGGGCACCCCCATCCTCATCCTCTCCGGCGGGGACCCCTTCAACCGGCCCGACTTGTCGGAACTCGTGCGGCACGGAAAAGGGCTCGGCCTGCGCGTGGGCACCATCCCCGCCGGGACCGACAACATCACCCGGGAGCGGGTCTTCGCCTTGAAGGCCGCCGGGCTCGACCAGATCGCCTTCAGTCTCGACGCGCCCGCGGCCGCCGCGCACGACGAGTTCCGGCGCACCGCCGGCACCTTCGACCGGACGCTCACGGGGATCCGCTGGGCCCACGAGGCCGGGATCCCGGTGCAGATCAACACCTGCTTCGCGGACTGGAACATCGCGCGCCTGGAGGAGATGATCGCCTTGGTGCGGAGCCTGGACATCGTGTTCTGGGAGGTCTTCTTCCTCATCCCCACGGGGCGGGGCAAGGACATGGGCGGCATCACCGCCGAGCAGTTCGAGACCGCGTTCGCGCGCCTGCACGCCCTCAGCCTCGAGGTCCCCTTCCACGTCAAGCTCACGGAAGCCCAGCACTACCACCGCTTCATCCTGCACCATGAGAAGACCGCCCCCCGAGGGGAAGGCGGGCGCCGAGGCCCTCACTCCTCCGGCGGGCAAGCCGTGAACTCGGGCAAGGGCTTCGTGTTCGTGGACCATCTGGGCAACGTTTGCCCCTCGGGGTTCCTGCCCATCGTCGCGGGGAACATCCGCGAGAAGGGACTCGCTGACATCTACCGGAACGCCCCGATATTCCGGGACCTGCGGGACCCGTCCCTGCTCAAGGGAAAATGCGGGGCCTGCGAGTACGGCGCCGCCTGCGGCGGCTCGCGGGCACGCGCCTACGCCATGACGGGCGACTACCTGGCGACGGACCCTTTCTGCGCCTACGTCCCCAAAGATAAATAAGTTCCCCCCGGCACAACCGACTTGCTAACAGTATTGGCATGTGATATGCTATTTACAGATGATCGACGACCCAGACAGTGCCGGATCGCGCGGAGAACCCGTCTACACCATCGGGACCGCGGCGCGCCTCCTGGACGTCTGCGCGGCCACCCTCCGGATCTGGGAGAAGAAGCAGCTCCTCACCCCGGTGCGCCTGGGGAAGAACCGCTTCTATTCCCGCCGCGACATGGAACGTCTGGAGATGATCAAGCATCTTCTCCAGAAGAAAAGGCTCAACATCGAAGGCGTCAAGGCGGTCCTGGACATGGATCATTGCTGGGAGATCCGGCAATGCAGCGCCGAGGATCGCGATGTCTGCCCGGTCTACCTGTACGCCGGACGCACCTGAGCCCGGATCGCCCGCCCCCCGCCCACCCCCGTTTCGCGCCTTTATTTGGTAAATGTTATACAGAAGTTAATTTCTTGAATTATAAAATGGTATATATAACAAGCGATGAAGACTCCGACCTCGACGCACTGCAAGACCTGCCTCGCTCGCAATACGGGGTCTTTCGCCAAGATCTCCCCGCAGGGCTGGACTGAATTCCAGAGATTCTGCAGCTCCAACACCTACGCGAAGGGCAACATCATCTTCTACGCCAACAACCAGCCCCTGGGGCTGTTCTTCCTCTGCTCGGGCAAGGTCAAGGTCGTGAAATCCGCCTTCGGGGTGCGCGCCCACATCCCGCGGGTCATCAAGGCGCCCGACCTGCTCGGCGACCGGGCCTTCATCTCCGGAGAACTCTATTCCGGCACAGGCGTGGCCATGGAGCCGTCCCACATCTGCTTCCTCGACGCCGCGCACATGAACCGGATATTCGCGAAAGAACCGGCCTTCTGGCAGTTCATGGCCCGCCGCTTCGCCGACGAGTTGGGGGCCGCGGAGGACCGGATGGTGGACCTGGCCCTCAAGACCATCCGCGAGCGGCTGGCGAAGTACCTCCTTGCGCTGTCGGGCCCGGACGAGGACGGACGGGGAGTCCGCGTCGAGTTGGAGGAATCGCGCCAGGAGACCGCCGAGATCCTGGGCACCACCACCG
>MGTY01000074.1:0-1673 GCA_001799695.1 Elusimicrobia bacterium GWA2_69_24 | reverse complement strand
GGCCGGAGAGCGTCTACCTGGGGGGGACTTGCACCTCCCTGTCCAGACACGCTTTCAGGCGCACGACCCCGGCTTTCGCCGGGGTGACGTGTGGTGCCTGGACCCCGGCTTTCGCCGGGGTGACGTGTGGGACCTGGACACCGGCCTTTGCCGGGGTGACGACTCACGGACGGGCATTATGACACAGCCTCTCGCGCCGGATGACGAAAGCAAAGGGACTTGTGCCCCACTACACCAGCAGGATCGCCTTCCGCGGCGGTAGTTGATTTTTATCAATCGCATTAATCAGCCGCCGCGCTGTCGAATGACAATGACGGCGCCCCCCCCAGGACGTATCCTACCATCGAAGCTCAACCGCGGCGACCGGCGCTCTGAATTCGCCGGACGCGGATCGATCGACTATGCCCTCAGCGTCGAAACCGAACTCATGCAAGACCTGTCCCTCGCGCAATACCGAGCCCTTCGCCCGGCTTTCCCCGCAAGGCTGGGCGGAATTCCGCAAACACTGCCGCTTCAACATCTACGAAAAGGGCGACGTCATCTTCTACGCCAACAACAAGCCCCTGGGCCTGTTCTTCCTTGCCTCGGGCAAGGTCAAGGTGGTGAAATCCTCCTTCGGCGAACGCGCGCACATCCCGCGCGTCATCAAGGCGCCCGACCTGCTCGGCGACCGGGCCTTCATCTCCGGGAAGCACTATACCGGCACGGGCGTGGCCATGGAGCCGTCCCATATCTGCTTCCTCGACGCCGCGCACAGCAACCGGATATTCGCCAAGGAACCGGCCTTCTGGCAGTTCCTGGCCCGCCGCTTCGCCGAGGAGTTGGGAGCGGCGGAGGACCACCTGTTGGACCTGGCCCTCAAGACCATCCGCGAGCGGCTCGCCAAGCACCTCATCGCCTTGATGGGCCCCGATGCGGATGCGGGAGAGGCCCGCGTCACGCTGGGTGAATCGCGACAAGAGACAGCGGAGATATTGGGGACCACTACGGAAGCCGTCTGCCGGACCCTCGCCGAGTTCCGCACCCGGCGCTGGATCGCCATCGCAGGCCCTTTAGTCACCATCCTGGACCCGGACCGTCTCCGGCAATTGGCCGGACTGCCGGCGACCGACCGCACCTGACCCCTGCGACGACGAAAATCGCTGGAGGCTCAACCGGCGGCATTCGGACCGCCCTTTGGGCCATCGGGTTATTTGCTATAATCATATAGCCTGCTGATGACCGTGATAGGTATCTTGATATTGCCGCACACATCTCGATTGCCCACGCCGTTGCCCCCTTGCACCCTCCGGCCGCCCCATCCCGCGCAAGAGGCATGAGACCATGTCCTTGAACCGGCTTTCCCTGGTCGGCGTGAACCATCTGGGCGCGGGCACCGAGACGCGCGAGCGGGTGGCCTTCCGCTCCGGCGAACTGGCGCAGGCCTGCCGCTCCTTCCTGGACATGGGGCTGCGCGAGGTGGTGGTCAACTCCACCTGCAGCCGCGTCGAGGTCATGGGTCTGGGCGAGACCCCCGAATCGGTCCATGCCATCCGCAGCTGGTTCCTGGAGCGGGGCGGCCCCGCCATCGAAAAAGCCCTTTACTGCCACACGGGCCGGGAAACGGTACACCACCTCTTCCGGGTCACCGGAGGCCTGGACTCCTGGATCGTGGGCGAGTGCGAGATCCTGGC
>MGTY01000073.1:8605-8805 GCA_001799695.1 Elusimicrobia bacterium GWA2_69_24 | reverse complement strand
CAGGAGGGCTCCGGCGAAGAGCGCCACCGCGCCCCAGTACCACGCCGCCCGCCGCCTCGCCCCGTCCTCGACCCCCCTCAGGTAGGCGAGGGCGGCGGCGAGGTAGAGCATCCCCGAGACAACGTCGCGCCGCTCGGTCACCCACGCCACCGACTCGGCGCGGAGCGGATGCACGGCGAACAGGAGCGCCGCCGCGGCGG
>MGTY01000073.1:0-8598 GCA_001799695.1 Elusimicrobia bacterium GWA2_69_24 | reverse complement strand
CCGCAGGCTCGGCTCGCCGGTTGTCGCGGGGAGGGCCAGGCGGAGGAGCCGCAGGGACAGGAAGTAGAAGAGGAGCCCCGCGCCCGCATGGAAAAGGAGGCTCGTGAGGTGGTAGCCGCGGGGATCCATCCCCCAGAGGGTGTGGTCCAGGCCGAGGGTGAGCCACGTGAGCGGCGTCCAGTGGCCCATGTGGTACGCCGTGAGCATCCACCGGAGCTGCTGCGGGCCGAGCCCCCGATAGTGGACGTTGCGCAGGAAGTTCTCGTCGTCGTCCCAGTTGACGAAGCCCGCGTCGAGCACCGGGAGGAAGGCGGCGACGGTGACGAGGGCCACCAGACACGGCGCAACCCACCGGATCCAGCGAGCGCTTCCAGCGCAGCCGCCGGCGGACGAGGGTTGCGGATCCGCGGCCGTCATCCGTGCCCCGGGGAACAGCTCTCGATCTCGGCGGGAGTGACGCCGAGGGCCTGGGCTGCGAGCCTTGCGTTCTGGCACGCCTCGGGGTAGCCGGGCTGGATGCGCAGGGCCTGGAGAAACGCCTCGAGCGCCTCGTCTGGCCGCCGCCGGAGGGCGTAGGTGACACCCAGGTTGTTCCAGGCCTCGGCATGCCGGGGCAGCAGGGAGAGACCGGCCCGGTACTGGGCGCCGGCCTCCTCCAGGGCGCCACGCTGCTGGAGCCTCAGCGCCAGGGCGAAGGCGAGCCGGCCGCGGGCCTCGGGTTGCGTCACCGGCACCTCGGCGATGGCCGCCCGCAGCTCCCAGATCGGGGGCCGCGGCCCGATCACGAGCGGAAGGGCGGCGGCGAAGGCGCGCTCGGCCTCGGCGCCGGCGCCCTGGGCCGAGAGCGCCAGGCCGAGCCTGATCGCGGCCACCGCCTGCGCGGGATCGAGCGCCAGCGCCTCGCGGAAGCGGCGCGCGGCCTCCGCGTGATCGCCCGCGCGCTGCTCGACGACGCCGATCTCGGTCACGAACCGCGCCCGGAGCGCTCGGAGGTCGGGCGGCACCCGGTCGAGCGAGCGGCTCCAGTGCTCGCGCGCCTCGGGAAGCCGCCGCTTCTCGACCAGCGCCCAGCCGAGGTAGAAGACGGGGATGTCGCTCGCGGGCTCCACCCACGCGGCATGGCGCCAGAGGGTCACCGAGTCCTGCCACACCGCGATCTGTCGCGTCGTGAGGGCGATCAGCCCGATGAGCAGGGCCGCCGCGGCGGCTCCCACGGCGCGGGCCAGCGCCGGAGAGAGCGCCCCCGCGCGGCCTGCCTGCCAGCACCACGCCACGCCCGAGCCGAGCAGGAGGGCCAGGGGAAGACTCGCCAGGTAGGTGTAGCGATCGGCGGCGATCTGCGGGCCGCTGTGGAAGAGCCCGAGGACGGGCATCAGCAGCGCCACGTAGGAGACCCACGCAACCAGTCCCGCGGGCCACCGGCGGCGCGCGAGGATGACGGCCACCGTGAGGAGGGTGACCGCGCCCGCGGGAATCAGGTACCGGGCGCTCCAGGGCAGCACCGGGTGGAACAGCGTGTAGATCGGCGACAGGGGCCACGGCACGAGGGACTTCCAGAGGTAGAACGCCAGCCCGTACCCCGTCAGCGCCAGGCGCTGGCCGAGGTCGAGGCTCTCCCGCGAGGCCAGGAGGCGCTCGTTCATCAGGATGCCCAGGGTGACCGCGCTGATCCCGGCGGCCAGGGCGAGGAAGGGGAGCTTCTCGGCCGCGAGGCCCAGGAGCCGCTGCGCCGGTGCCCCCGGCCGCGCGGCGGCGCGGCGGAGCGGGAAGAGATCCAGCGCCAGGAGGACCACCGGCAGCCCCACCGCGATGGATTTCGAGAGGAGCGCCAGCGCGAAGCAGCTTACCGCGATCCAGTACCAACCGCGGTGAAGGCGCCCCGCCGCGCCCTCCCGCCACGCGCGAAGGTACGCGGCGAGCGTCAGGAGCACGAAGAGCCCGACGACCACGTCGCGCCGCTCGGTCACCCAGGCGACCGACTCCACGCGAAGCGGGTGCACGGAGAAGATGAGCGCCGCAACCCCGGCGGCCCAGGCGATCGTCCCGCTCCCCTCACCCCGACCCTCTCCCCTCAGGGGAGAGGGAGTAGGGGTTCGCGCGCCCCTCGGGGGAGAGGGAGTCGCAGTCCCCGCACCCGCGCGGGGAGAGGGCCCGGCGGTCCCCACTCGTCTCGGGGAAGAGGCCGGATCGCTCCCCTCCCTTCCGCCGACGGGAGGCGGGGGGGCAGGAATCCCCTCTCCCCCGGCGGGGGAGAGGGCCGGGTGAGGGGGAGTGGCGAAGCCGGCGGCGAGGAGGCGTCGCGCCACCCGGTAGAACAGCAGCGCGTTGATCGCGTGGAGCAGGACGGAGGTGAGGTGATAGCCTCGCGGGTCCATGCCCCACAGCACAGAGTCCAGGCCCAGCGTGAGCCACGTCACGGGGATGTAGAGGCCCGAGTGGGTCGCCGTGAACATCCAGCGGATCTGCGTCCAGCCGAGGCCCCGGTAATGCGGGTTGAAGAGGAAGTTCTCGTCGTCGTCCCAGTTGAGGAACTCGCCCTGGAGCGATGGGAGGAAGGCCAGCAGGGTCACCGCCGTCACGAGCAACCCGGGCAGCCAGCGGGCCATCGCGCGCCACGCTCTCATGGCCACATATTACTTTTGTTGACCCTTCCGTGGCCCAGCGTTAGTATGCGAAAAACCTGACCGGCGGGCGGCTCGGCCTGGCGAGGCGAGGGGTGGACATGAGCACAGGGAAGGTGCTGATCGTGGACGACGAGCTGGAAGTCCGGCAGATCCTCCAGGAATTCCTCGCCCACAAGGGGCACGAGGTCTACGCGGCGGGGAGTGGCCCCGAGGCGCTGAACGCGCTGGACACCTTCAAGCCGGATGTGGTCCTGCTCGACGTCTCCATGCCGGAGATGGACGGCGTCGAGACGCTCAAGCGCATCGTGGCCCTCCAGCCGACGCTGCCGGTCATCATGGTCACGGCCAACGCCGACGTCGGCATCACCTCCAAGCTCCTCGGCCTGGGCGCGGCCGACTACATCCCCAAGCCCTTCGATCTCGAGTACCTCGATCAGGCGGTGAGCATCCAGGTCTCCGCAGCCCAGGACCGCTAGCGCCACTGTGGTCCGCTGGCGCTGTCTCGTCCTGCTCCTCGCCGCGCTCGCCACGGCCGGCTGTCTTCTCACCGGGCGCCAGGACGATGTGCAGCGCGCCACCGAGGGCGCCACGGCCGACGAGCTCTACATGGTCCGGTTCGTCCGGGGGTACGGCAGGCTGCCGACCTTCGACGAATCCCAGAAGTTCCGCGACGAGCTGGACCAGCGGGTGGCTGACTACCTCAACAAGCACTCCGAGGTTGGCTCCTCCCCGCGCGCCAGCCAGTTCCGCTTCCACCGCCGCGTGTCCGTGGGCATGACGAAGGACGAGGTCACCCTGCTGGCGGGACCCCCGGATGGCACCACCCGGGACGAGGCCGTGATGAAGACCGCTGCCAAGAAGTTCTGGCCGGCCATCCAGCCCCGCGCCAAGGAGATGTGGATCTACCCCGGCGGCTGGCAGTTTTACTTCGACGGCGACCGGCTGGCGGACGTCACGGTGGCCGGCAAGCCTCCGCTCGAATAGCGCCTCACCCCTCGCGCTCCCCCAGCACCGTGTAGATCCTCACGGGCACTTCCCTGCCCTTCACGGTGACCTCGCCGAGATCGCGCAACTCGAAGAGGTCCTGCACCTCGCGATAGGTGGCCTCGCTGATGATGATGGACACGCCGAAGTCCTTGGTCACGCCCTCCAGCCGCGCGCCGAGGTTGATGGTGTCGCCGATGGCCGTGTACTCGAGGCGCTGCGCGGAGCCCAGCGTGCCCACCACAGCCTCGCCGGTGTTGATGCCCACGCCGCAGCGGAGACTGCCGCCGTGCTTGGCGGTGAACGCCTCGGCCAGCGGGCCGAGGCGCCGCTGGAACTCGAGCGCCGTGCGCACGGCCTGCGCGGCGTGGTCGGGGGCCTCGAAGGGAACATTGTAGAGCGCCATGATCGCGTCCCCGATGTACTTGTCCACGGTGCCGCCGTACTTGAACACGGCATCCGTCATGACGGTCAGGTACTCGCGGAGGAAAGCCACCACCTCCTCCGGCGGCATGCGCTCGGACATGGCGGTGAAGCCCCGGATGTCGGAGAAGAGCACGGTCACGAGCCGGCGCGCCGAGCCCAGGGCGTCGTCTCCGTCCTGGGACCTCACGATCTCCCTCACCACGGCCGGCGAGAAGAAGCGCGACAGACGCCGTTTCTCGCGCTGCTCCCGGATGAAGTTCCTCGCCTCCCTGCCGAGGTAGCCGAAGGCCAGCGCCAGCGGCACCGGCACCACGTCCGACCAGTAGCGACCAAGGACAAAGGCGCCCTGGGAGATCGCCAGGTAGCCGGCGAGGACGGCTCCGACCAGGACGCCCGCCTGCAGCGGCCGTAGCGTCCCCGCCGCCCACACCGCCAGCGCGCCGGCCAGAACGGCGAGCACGCTGGCGATGCCGGGCAGCGCGCGCCGGATCGGCGTCCCCTGGAGCAGGGTCTCGATCATGTTGGCGTGGATCTCGACGCCGGGCATGTTGCCGCCGGGGGCGAAAGGGGTGGGGAAGACATCGTGCAGGATGATGGAGGTGGCGCCGACCAGCACGATCTTCCCGGCGAAGGTCTCGGGGGGCAGCTCGCCGGAGACGACACGGTGGTACGGGACGGCGGCGAAGGTGCGGGGACCGCCACTGAAGTTGATCAGCACGGGCGTCCTGCGCGGCAGCCTGGCGGAGGCGACCCCGGCTTTCTGCGCCAGGCGATAGAGCTGGAGGTCGAACCCTTCGAGCGGCCGATCCTGAAAGGCGCGGGTCAGCGCGCCGCGGCGCACGAAGGCATCGGCGTCGATCTCGAAGTTCACGAAGCCGAAGCCTGCCGCGCCGTCCCGGATCGGGCGGATGGGCGGGTTGAGGTCTTCCTTCACGAAGCCCGCCTCCTTCACCACCGTCAGCGCGGCGCCCAGCACCACATTGCCGGCCCGCGCCACGGCTTGCGCGAGCGCCTCGTCATCGGCGGGACCGCGGGAGGAGGGCTCGGCGAAGACCAGATCCAGTCCGATGGCGGCGGGCCGGGCGGCGCTCAGCCGATCCAGGAGCTGGGCGTGCAGCTCCCGCGGCCACGGCCAGGCCAGGTTCAGCTCGTCGAAGGAGTCCTCGTCGATGGTGACGATCACGATGGGAGAGACCGGGTCACGGCCTCCGCGGATGGCGAACTGGACGTCGAGGGCCTTGAGCTCGGCCACCTCGAACACGCCGAAGGGATCGACCCACGAGGCCAGCGCCACGCCGAGCCCGACGAGGGCCCCCGCCAGCAGGAGACGTCCGGATGGGCCGAGGAAGCTCATCAGGTCGAGCCTAGCACGCCCCGAGGGGGCACCCAATCGGCACCGGGCGCCCTCGCCGGATATCGGTACAGGACTTGCTGGAGTTTGTCGCAGCAGCCCCGGGGGCGCTACACTGGGGCGGACAGGGTCGGCGATCGAGCGAAAGGAGCTCCCATGAGGTTTCGGACCTTCATCCTGTGGACGGGGGGGCTTGCCCTGCTCGGATGGGCGGGGTACACGGCCGTTTCCGCCTCCTCCGCTTACCTCGCCGCGCGGGAGATGGCGGACCAGGTGCTCCAGGACGTGACGCCGAGGGTGAGAGCGGCTGCCGCCGCGGGGGACCAGCGGCCCTTCGACGACCTCGTGGACGATGTCCGCCAGACCCTGCTGATCAGGGCTCGCCGCCTCGCCATCCCGATCGGCGAGCGGGATGTCGCCGTCCTGTCCGCCAGGGGGAGGCTCACTGTCAAGCTCGGATGGCATTTGCCCGTCCTCGCCTACGGTGGGAACGCGCTCCTGATCATCCCGATGTCCCTGGAGCGGTCCGTGTCCGTCCCCTGAGCGCCGGGGAGGAGACCCGGGATACGATGACGGAGGGTCGGCCGCGCCTCTACCCGGTAGGGCCCGAGCGTAACCGGGCACGGGAATTGCTATACTGGCTCGGTGATGCAGGGTGTGGACGAGGCCGGGGGCCAGGCGGTCAGGGGCAGATCCGGCAGAACCGTGCCCATAATGGGTGGCCGGGGGTTGGCCAGGCCGCCAGCTTGCGGGCCCATGGCGCCGCCACAGGCGTCCGCTCTCACGAGGGAGTCATGACCGAGCCCTATCAGTGCCCTGGCGAGAGGCCCACTTTTCGGGGGACCATCTGCAATTTCCAGTGGAAACCGATGACTGTCAGGCGGTCGAGAGGCGGCGCCGGGTACTGCCGCCAGGCGGGGTACGCCCTCCTCGAGGTCCTGGTGACGGCTTTCGTCGTCGGGATCGCGGTGGCGGGCGTCGCCCTCATGTTCAGCTTCGGCAATACCTGGGTCGTCGCCAAGGGGGATGACCGGGTCGCGCTGGGCATCGCCCAGCAGAAGATCGAGCAGCTCAGGAGCCTGACTTTCAACTGCGTTTTTGTCGGGGGTCCCGCTTCCTACACCACGCCTCTCACCGGGTGCACGGCGACCCAGAACTACAGCGAGGGGGCCGCCTGGGTGGCCGCGGACGGTACCACCGCTCCCGCCCCCTCGAGCCGGAGCTTCACCCGGCTGACCTGCGTGGAGTACGTGACTGACACCGACGTCGCCTCGCCGGCCTATGCCGGGGGCACCACCGGGAGCCCGTGCGTCGTCGCAGTATTGCCGACCAATATCAAGCGCATCACGGTCGTCGTCCAGCCCGCCCAGCAGCGCCAGGCGGACCCGCCGGTGATCCTCCAGGCGTGGATCACCTCCCTCCCGGGGGGCATCTGATGTCCCGGCGGCGGGGGAGGGACGAGCGAGGGGTCACGCTGGTCGAGTTGATGCTGGCCTCCGCCATCGGCGTGGTGGTCCTCATGGGGGTCTTCTCCATGTACGGGGCGACACGCACCTCGTTCGAGCAGTCCAGCTCCCAGGCTTACCTCCAGCGCCAGGGCACGCTCGCGCTCCAGGCCATCCAGCGCCAGGCGCAGCGGGCGGCTACAACTACTTACAACTCCTGCGCGCCCGCCAGCACCACGAGCCGCTCGCTCCTGCTCACGGTGAACGACACGACCCCCGCGTCGCTGCCGGCGGCGGAGATCGGGGACTACTGCTACTACGCGGGCAATGGCGCCAATGGCGCCGCCGCCGGAGCGCTCTGCGAGAGATTCGCGCTCAATACCGGCGGGGTGCTCGGCCCGTTCGGCCCGTGCCGGGACCTGCTCGCCGGTCAGGGCGCGCTCGTCCGCCAGACGGGCCAGGCCGGGGTCTCGCTGATCGTGCAGAGCAGCCCGGCCGACCCCCTCTGTCCGCGGAACACCACGAACCCCGCGGGGAATCTCGTGTCCGGGGGCCAGGCCATCGCCGCCGGGACGCACTGCCTCGCTCTCGGCCAGGTCGCCGGGAGCACGACGGGCGACGTCGCCTTCGCGATCAGCGACGGCCTCAATGCCATGACCTTCACTGCGAGCCTCATGCTGCGGAATTGAGGAGAAGACAGATGCAGCGCATGTGGCGTCTCACGGCCGGGAATCAGCGCGGGAGCATCTTCATCTCGGGCCTCGTGCTCGTGGCGGTGATGACCCTGCTCGGCATCGCGCTCTTCGACCTGGCCAGGATCGAGGGCGCCCTGGCCATCGGGGACGCGGCCTCGGGCCAGGCGCTCTACTGCGCCGAGGCTGCCCTGGGGCGCACCATGCTCGACACGGCGGCGGGGGGCCGGATCGACCAGATCCAGATCGCCGCCAGCACGACACCCGGCGTCCCGCCCCCCGCCTCCCCCTGGACCGACACCGTCACCACCAGCAGCGGGACGTGCACGACCACCATCAGCTTCACTGACGACATCGCGAATTCGCGCCGGCTCCTGCTGGCCGCCTCCACGCCCGCGACCGGGATCCAGCGGAGCGTGCGGATCCAGCTCAACTTCCTGGCCGCGCCCTTCGAGTACAGCGCGGTGGCCAATAACGGCGACTTCCAAGTCTGGGGAAACGGGGCTGCTCTTCCAGCGACCGGCCCAGGAGGCGACGACATCATCAACGGTGACGTCTTCGTCAATGGGCGCGTCCTCATCGGCAGCCCGGCCAGCTCGTGCTTCGGCTCCGGGTGCGGGGGGAACCCGGCCATCAATCCGCGAGACGCCGCCGACTCCAGGGCCACCGTGTCCTTGCCCGAAGGCTCGACCTGGACCCAGGCCATGGCGGACCAGAGTTTGCTCTGGCCCACCACGGGCGATTCCAACCCCTTCGGCTACAGGCCCGACATGCCCGTGCCCGACGTCACCGGCTATGTCAGCTCGGTGAAGGCCGCGGCGGGGATCACGCTCCTCAACCCGACGGGCAACATGACGGGGACATTCAGCGGGAGCCCCGTCTACAACCTGAGCGCCGTCTTCGCGACCCTGGGCGCGAGCTCCGACGGCAGCCTGCGGCGGCCCAGCGGCGCCCCCTGCGGCTCCTATGGCAGCGGCGGCAGCGGCCCCGCGAGCGCCACCAACGCCGCGGTGTACTGCCAGCTCCGGCCGCTCGCCATCATGAAGAACGCCTCGGACCGGGCCACGGAGAACGCC
>MGTY01000072.1 GCA_001799695.1 Elusimicrobia bacterium GWA2_69_24 | reverse complement strand
GGAAGGCGGGGTAACCCTTGCAATGGTCTGTACCAGCCGGGGTACTGTGCCCGGGCACAGTACTCGAATCGGCGAATCGGCGCCGGTTCGGCCGCCTCGTCGGCTTGACCGGGCGCGGAGCCATTGCTAGAGTGCGGGCATGATCTGCCCCAACTGCTCCGCGGCAGGCCCCGACGGCTCGGCCGAGTGCCCGGCGTGCGGCGTCATCTTCGCCAAATGGAAGGCCAAGGCGGAGAAGTCCGCTCCGGTCCCGGCTCCCGCGCCGGCTTCGGCGGGCTCGGGCCTCGGCGGCACGCTGTGCCTGCTCGCGGCCCTCGGGGTCTTCGTCTACGGCGGCTACCGCATCTACGAGCGCCGCGTGTCGCCCCCGCCCCCCGAGCCCAAGGGCGCGCGCATCGACCCCGAGACCTACAAGGCGGACATCCAGGCCATCGAGAAGGCGGTCTACGACGGAGCGGGCTCGGTGCACGAGACCGCGGCCGCGGTCGAGGCGCCCGCCGCCCGCATCGCCGAGGCGGTGATGAGCAAGAACATTCGCAACCCCTCGGCGCGCGACGCCGCGACCGACGTCATGGACTTCGCCGCGCGCATGGTCGGGGCGCAGGAGTCGTTGGGCGCCTCCCCCACGGCGCGGCTGGAGTTCGTGCGCGCCTGGGAGACCCTGCGCGCCGCACGCTTCGCTCCGGCGGACTGGTTCCATCCCCCGGAGGCGGTCAAACCCGGCGCCCAGCCCGATTTCGAGAAGGCCGCGCAGCGCATGCTGACCACGGCCCATCAGCTCAAGGGCCTCCTGGATGGAGCCGCAGGCGAATGCGAACAGTTCGGAGATGGCGAGGTGGGCTCCCCCGGCGGTCTGCGGGAGATCCGCCAGCGCCCGGCCGAGGACGTGCCCGGGCAATGGGACGCCGAGGAGAAGGCGGCCGAGAAGGCGGCGCAGGCGCGCGCCGGAGAAGACGCGGAGCGGCTCAAGGCCTGGCGCGCCTGGGTGCCGGCCTGGCGGGAACGCGTGGACCAGGCCCTGGCCGATTTCCCCAAGCCGGAGGAGATCCCGAACGAGCTCCAGTCCCCCTATCAGACGCTGGTCCGAGCCGCCCAGGAGGCTCGCCAGCCGCCGAACCCCGGTCCCGGGGGCTTCGTCACCGCGGCGGAGCTGAACGAGCTCTACCTCCCCGGAAAACGGGCGCGGGAGGACTGGTCGCGCGGCGTCTCCCGCTGGCTGGCCGAGCTGCCGGGGCAGATCGACGCGGTCCGCCAGGACCGGGGCGACGGTCCGGGCCGGGACGATCGTTGATACTGGGGGAACCATGACCATCCATCTCACCTGCTCCTGCGGCACGGCGTACGAGCTCAAGGACGAGTACGCGGGGATGCTCGTCAAATGCCCGAAATGTCAGGCCCATATCACCGTCCCGGGCACCCCGCCCGCGCCGGCGCCGCATCCCGACGGGATGGACCCGGTGTTCCAGCAGGACAAGTTCCTGCTCCGGCAGAAACACTTCGCCATCGCGGAGAAATACGTCATCTGGGACGAGAGCGGGGCCGAACTCCTCCACATCGAGCGGCCCGCGATGCTGGGGCAGGGCTGCCTGTCCATCCTCGCCGCCCTCCTCTGCGTCGGCCTGGGCTTCTACGGGACCGCCAAGCTCTTCGACTACTTGGGTACCTGGTCGCTCCTATCGATCCCGGTCGTGATCGTGGGGGCCGTCTGGGTCTTCGTCCTGATCTCCCCCAAACGGCACGTTACCTTCTACCGGGACGAGCAGAAGACCGAACCCCTCCTCGAGGTGCTCCAGGACCAGAAGTTCGCCGTCATCAGCGCGACCTTCACCGTGCGGCTCATGGACGGGAGCGTGCTGGCCCGGCTCAGCAAGAACTACCTCTACAACGTGTTCCGCAAGCGCTGGCTAGTCCTCCGACCGGACGGCTCGCTCTGGGCCACAGCCAAGGAGGATTCCATCATCCTCTCGCTGTTGCGGCGCCTGCTGGGGAACTTCTTCGGCATCCTGCGCACCAACTTCGTCATCCTGCGCGCCGACAGCGAGGACCTGCTGGGGGAGTTCAACCGCAAATTCACGATCCTCGACCGCTACGTCCTGGACATGAGCCGCGATTCCGGCCTGGAACTGGACCGCCGGGTGGCCCTCGCCCTGGGCGTCATGCTCGACACGGGGGAGAAGCGTTGAACGCGGAGCCGCGCGAGATCTCGGAGGAGATGCTCTCCGGCCGGGCGGACTTCGAGCACGGGATGCCGCTCTTTCCCCTGGTCTCGATCCTGCTCATCCTCCTCAACGTCGCCGCCTTCTCCTGGGAAGCCTGGTGCGGGCTGGGGCTCAAGGCCGCGGCGGCGACCGAGTTCCTGGCGGCCGCGGGGGCGAAGAAAACCGCCCTCATCTGGGGCGGAGAATGGTGGAGGCTCGCCTCCTACAGCTTCCTGCACGGCTCGCCCGGACACCTCATCGGGAACATGGCGGCGCTCTACGTGCTCGGGATGGGCTGCGAGCACGCCTTCGGCCGCGCCCGGACCCTGGCGATCTACGTCTGGACCGGGATCGGCGCCGGGGTCGTGAGCTGCTTGAGGCCGGAGATATCGGTCGGCGCCTCGGGCGCCGTGTTCGGCCTGCTCGGAGCCTTGGGGACCGCGCTCCACCGCCACCGCGACCGGCTGGAGGTGCGGGACAAGCGGACCGCGTTCGTCCTCATCGCCTGGGCGATCTACTCGGTGGTCATGGGCGCGGTCGACCCCTGGACCGACAACCTGGCCCACGCCGGCGGGCTCCTCCTGGGAGTGACCGCCGGACTCAAGACCGATCTGCGCCTGCTCCAGCCCGAGGACGAACGTCCGGTCTGGACCGCGGACCTGGCCCGCACCGCGGGCCTCACGGCCGCGGCGCTCGCCTACGCCGGCTGGTTCTTCCTGCCCGCCCTGGCCGGGCTGGCCTCGCTTCAGCGCTAGTGGACCCCGGCTTTCGCCGGGGTGACGAATGTAATTGGACTTATGACTCACTACACTAGGGACCGGCTTGAACGGGGGGTCCGGGATTGATACGATGGGGGCCCCCATGAAGCCGAGGATCCTGGTCGTGGACGACGACCCCAACATCGCGACCTTGGTGTGCGACGCTTTGGAGGACCAGGGCTTCGGGGTGACCTACTGCACCGACGCGGCGCAGGCCAAGGTCCAGGCCGAGGGGATGAAGGTGGGCCTGCTCATCCTCGACATCATGATGCCCCACTTCGGGACCGGACTCGACGCCTACCGCGAACTCCGCAAGAGCCCGTACCTGCCCAAGAACCTGCCCATCATCTTCCTGACCGCGCTCCGGCCCGAGGCGGTGCAGAAGATGGTCCCCAAGAACGATCCCATGGTCCGGCTCCTGCACAAGCCTACGACGGTGGCGAAGCTGCTGGAGGCCGTGACGGCGCTGACCGGGGACAGCCTGCGCTCACCCAAGAAGCCGGCCGATCAGAAGCGCGCCAGGTCGTAGCCGAAGGGCGCGAGCGTCCCCGAGTAGTCGATCCCCAACTGCGGCTGACGGAACCGCACGTCCACGTTCCCGCCCGTGGGGTTGGCCAGCACGGCCACGGCCTTGGGTCCGCCGGGCTTGGGCCGGCGGGGCTTGAGCAGGTAGCCGACCCACTGGGGATCGCCTTCCCAGGGCAGGGCCTCGACGTCGGCCTCGCCCAGCTCCGCGCGCAGCCAGCCCGACAGGCGGAAGGTCTCGTCGTAAAAGCGCTTGACCGAGGGGTCCGCCTTCCAATCGATCTCGACAGGCACCCCGAACGGGATGGACTTGGGCTCCCGCGGGTCGGGCTGGTCGAAGCCGACCTCCTGCGAACCGTAGAAGAGCAGGCCGCCGGGCATCATCAAGGTCAGGAAGGAGGCGCCTCCGGTCCAGGGACCGAAGGCCCGCTGGGGGGAGGCCTCGTCGTGGTTGCCGATGAAGGACAGGCCCCCGGAGGCGCCTTCCTGCCAGTGCAGGTACGAGGCGCGCCGGATGGCCTCGCGGATCTGTCCCGGGTCCCGGCTGGCCAGGGAGTCGTACCAGCCCTGATGTCCTCCGGGGCGTTCCATGGAGTTCTTCGAATAGATAAGGTCGAAGCCCGCCTTGGAGAGGTCGTCCCAACGGTCGTAGCCTTCGGCGATGAAGGCCGTGCCCGGGAACTGCGACTTCACCTCGGTGGTCAACTCCTCCATGAACTCGCGCTCGGGCATGGGGCCGCCCAGCTCGAAGCCCCAGGTCTGGCGGAAGAAGTCGTTGAGATCGAGATAGGCCATGTCCACGCGGAAGCCGTCCACCCCGCAGTCGGCCACCCAGCGCTTCACGATGCGGATCATCTCGCGGCGGAAGATCGGGTTGGAATAATCCACCTGCGCGGTGTCGTTCCAGTAGGCCCGGGAGCCTCCGTAGAGGAAGGCCCCGTTGCGTATCCACCAGTCGCGGCCGCCCTTGAGGTCGCGATGGGCGAAATAGCCCTCCGGCGGGTCGGGCCGGCCCGGCTCCGCGGGCTTGCCCACGAAGAAGCGCGGGTCGGTGTTGAGGAGCTTGGAGTCCATCGAGGTGTGGTTGGGGACGAAATCGATGATGACGCGCAGGCCCGCGGCGTGCGCCCGGGCCGTGAAAGCGCGGAACTCGTCGCGGGTTCCCAGGTCGGGATGGACCGCGTCATGGTCCATGATGGAGTAGGGGGATCCCCCGCCCGTGCCCGAGCGGTTGCGCTCGCCGATGGGGAATATGCCCATCACCCATATCGCGTCGAAACCCTGGTTGCGGATGGCGTCCAAGTCCCGCGTCCCAAAATCCGCGAAGAAGCGGGACGAGCTCCCGGAGGAGCGGCCCTCGGCCGCACGCTTGCCCGCGAGGTTGAAGGCCCGGGGGAATATCTCGTAGATGCGGGCCGTGCGCACCCAGGCCGCGCCGTCGGAGGCGGCCACCTGCCGGCGCAGGGCCGCCGTGTACTGCGCGACGAAGGTCATGAGGCGCTGGTACTTCTCGGCCGGGTTGGTGGTGGAGGCGTCGATGCGGCGGATCTCGTGCCGGGCGCCCACGGCCCAGGCCACCGGGGCCAGCAGGGCGTCGATGTAGTTGAGGTAGTCCTGGTAGTGATGGCTGATGGCGCCGCTGCCGCGGGAAGCGGAGATGCCGGTCTCCCCGAAGAGGAAGCCTTCCAGGCCGGCGGCCGGGGCCGTGACCACCCCGCCGTCGGTGAGCCGGAAGACGAAGGGCAGGATGGGCGAGCCGTCGGGAAGGTTCGTGCCGTCGCCCAGGAGGCTCTTGGCCTCGCGCAGGGTGGTCAGGTCGAGTTGTCCGGAGGAGAGCCCCCGGATGGGCCGCTGGGTCATGTCCGAAACATAGTCCTTGGAGCCGTCGAAATGCGCCCCCGGAGCAGCGGCTCCGGACAAGGCCTGCAGCTGCTGGAACGCCGGCCCGGCATAGGCTACCTGAAGGGGGAGAAGCAAGGCAAGGACAATGCAGACTGCACTTCGGGACATGCCCACCTCCGACCGCATGCGTTCCGGCCTGGGAAACAGTATACGCCAGACCGCCCGGAACAAGCAGAACCCCGGGGCCCGGTGGGACCCGGGCCCAAGGGCCCAGCTTGTTGCGGACGCGGCGAAAGCTATAATGCCGAGGAGTCCGCGCTGCGCGGACGAGGGGACCCCGATGGATTGGAAAGCCTGGACGCTCGTCTGCGCAACGCTCGTCTTCGGGGCCGGCTGCACGCCGCGGCTCCTGACGCCCCAAGACGCACCCAGTACCGCCGCCCCGGAGGCGCCGAAGCCCTCCGCCCAGCAGGATTTCTGGGACAACCTGAACGCCCTCTGCGGCAAGTCCTTCGAGGGCCATGTGGCCGCCAAGGTGGGGGGCGGCCCGGGACCGGACCCCTTCGAGACGGAGCGGCTCGTGATGCACGTACGCGAATGCTCCCGCGACGAGATCCGCGTGCCCTTCCACGTCGGAGCGGACCGCTCCCGCACCTGGGTCTTCACGCGCACCGCGGCGGGCCTGCGCCTAAAGCACGACCACCGCCACGAGGACGGCAAGGAGGACTCGGTCAACATGTACGGGGGCGACACCGCGGAGCCCGGCGCCCCGGAGCGGCAGTCCTTCCCGGCCGACGCCTATTCCCGCGAACTCTTCGTGCGCGCCGAGATCCCCCAATCGGTCGCCAACGTCTGGGTGGCGGGACTGGTCCCTGGGACTACCTTCAGCTACGGCCTGCAGCGCCCGGGCCGCGATTTCCGGGTCGATTTCGACCTGACCCGGCCGGTCCCGGCCCCGCCGCCGCCCTGGGGCGCCCGCTGACCGGGCCCGATATTTTTAGGTATAATCTCCCTTCAACGATGAAATCCCGGAGGAACCCGATGACGACCGCGACGCTCGACTATAAAGTGAAGGACATCACTCTCGCCGAGTGGGGCCGCAAGGAGATCGAGATCGCCGAGACCGAGATGCCGGGCCTCATGGCCCTGCGCGAGGAATACGGCTCCCAGAAGCCCCTCAAGGGCGCCCGTATCGCCGGCTGCCTCCACATGACCATCCAGACCGCGGTGCTCATCGAGACCCTCGAGGCCCTCGGGGCCAGCGTGCGCTGGTCCTCCTGCAACATCTTCTCGACCCAGGACCACGCCGCCGCCGCCATCGCCAAGGCCGGCCGTTCCGCGGTCTTCGCCTGGAAAGGGGAAACCGAGCCCGAGTACGACTGGTGCATCGAACAGACCCTGCGCTGGCCCGACGGCTCCGGCCCGACCATCCTGCTCGACGACGGCGGGGACCTGACCAACATCGTCATCGACAAGCACCCCGAGCTGCTCAAGGACATCGTCGGCCTCTCCGAGGAGACCACGACCGGCGTGCACCGCCTCTACGAGCGCGAGAAGACCGGCAAGCTGCCCCTGCCCGCCATCAACGTCAACGACTCCTGCACCAAGTCGAAGTTCGACAACCTCTACGGCTGCCGCGAGTCCCTGCTCGACGGCATCAAGCGCGCGACCGACGTCATGATCGCGGGCAAGGTCGCCGTGGTCGCCGGCTACGGCGACGTGGGCAAGGGCTGCGCCCAGTCCCTGCGCGGCCAGGGCGCGCGCGTGCTCATCACCGAGATCGACCCCATCTGCGCTTTGCAGGCGGCGATGGAAGGCTACCAGGTGGTGACCATGGAAGACGCGGCCCCGCAGGCCGACATCTTCATCACCGCCACGGGCTGCCGCGACATCATCCGCCGCGAGCACCTGGACAGGATGAAGGACCAGGCCATCATCTGCAACATCGGCCACTTCGACCTCGAGATCGACGTCGCCAGCCTCAAGAACGACAAGAAGGTCAAGAAGGTCAACATCAAGCCCCAGGTGGACCAGTTCGTCCTCACCGACGGCCGCCGGCTCACCATCCTCGCCGAGGGCCGCCTGGTGAACCTGGGCTGCGCCACGGGCCACCCGTCCTTCGTGATGTCCAACAGCTTCACGAACCAGACCCTGGCCCAGCTGGAACTCTGGAAGAACAAGGGCACCGGGAAATACCAGAACCAGGTGTACATCCTGCCCAAGGAGCTCGACGAGATGGTGGCCCGCCTGCACCTCAAGAAGATCGGCGTCAGGCTCACCACCCTCACCCCGGCCCAGTCCAAGTACCTCGGGATCCCGGTGACGGGGCCCTACAAGCCGGAGAACTACCGCTACTGAGCGACGGGGATGCCCAAGGAACTGGTCGTAAAGACCTCCCGGCGCTCCGAGTTCGTCGACCTGACGGGGGAGCTCGACGCCTATCTGGGAGAGATCAAGGCCCAGTCGGGCTTGCTGACGGCGTTCGTCCCGCATACCACCGCGGGCGTCACCATCAACGAGAACGCGGACCCCGCGGTGCACCGCGACATCATCGAGTTCACCGCCTCTTTGATCCCCAAGGGCGGGGACCGGGACGTGGCCTTCCAGCACGACGAGGGGAACTCGGACGCGCACATCAAGTCCTCTTTCTTCTCCCCGTCCTTGACCGTCATCGTCGAGGATGGGAAGATGTGCCTGGGCACCTGGCAGAGCGTCTACTTCACCGAGTTCGACGGCCCCCGCACCCGGAAGGTCTGGCTCAAGTTCCTCCCCGGCTGATGAAGCCGAGGAAGTTCCTCATACGGTCGCGGCGGCGCTCGGAGCGCTTCGCGAAGAAGCGCCACGCCGAGCAGGCGGCCGTCTCCCGGAGCCTCGAGCGCCAGGATTTCACCAGCCTTCTGGCCGAGGCCGTCGGGAGCAAGCGCGACGCGGGCGTCCAGGTCACCCTGCACCTGGGCTCGGCCAACTCCGGGAAGACCTACGACGCCATCGAGACCTTGAAGAAGGCCGCGACCGGCTGCTACCTGGCGCCCCTGCGGCTTTTGGCCTGGGAGATCTCCGACAAGCTGAACACGCAGAAGCATCCCTGCTCCCTGCTCACCGGGGAGGAGAAGGTCCTCATCCCCGGCGCCCCGTACACCTCCTCCACCGTGGAGATGTTCAACCCGCAGGCGGGCGGCGACTGCATCGTTCTCGACGAGGCCCAGATGCTCGCCGACACCCAGCGCGGCTGGGCCTGGATGCGCGTGCTGGCCCTGGCCCGCGCCCGGCAGTTGGAGATCATCGCCTCCCCGGACGCCGAGCTGCTGATCGCGAAGATCCTGAACAAGCTGGGATACCGGTTCACCGTGGTCCGGCACGAAAGGCTGGCCCCCCTGACCATCGCGCACAAGCCCTGGCGCATCGACCACCCGGAGCTCCACACCATCTTCGTGGTCTTCAGCCGGGCCGGGGTCCTCAACCTCAAGTCCTATTTCGAGCGTCACGGCCATACCGTGTCCGCCATCTACGGGAACCTGCCCCCCGAGGTCAAGAAAAAGCAGGCGGAGCGCTTCCTGAGCGGCGAGACCGAGCTGTGCGTGGCCACGGACTCGATCGGCATGGGGATGAACCTGCCCGCCTCCAAGGTCTGCTTCACCACCCTCGTGAAATACGACGGGATCTCCGAGCGCCTGCTCACCCCGGCCGAGGCGCGGCAGATCGCGGGGCGCGCCGGGCGCTACGGGATCAAGGAAGCCGGCGAAGTCGGGGCCCTGGAAGAATATCAGCTCAAACAGCTCCACGAGCTCCTTTCCGTCAAACCGCCGGACCTGGCCTTCGCGCGCGTGGGTCCCGAGATCGCGGACATCGCGAACATGACGGGGCCCCTGGCCCTGCGCCTGGAGCTCTGGGAGAAACACAAGGCCGTCCCGCCCGAGCTGCGCGACGTCATCCGGCCCATGGACCTGGAACAGCAGAGGACGCTGGCCGGGTTCCTCAAGGAAGAGGACGTGCAGCGGCTGGGTTTGGAGACCGTGTTCGCCGTCATCAAGGCCCCGGCCAGCCGGGACACGGTCGCCTACTGGTGGTCCTGCGTCCAGAGCCTGATCGGCGACAAGCCCTTCCCCCTGCCCTCGGGCATCGCGCTGCCCGACGGCCGCAACGACGACGCCCTGCTCAACACCGAAATACTCGTCGAGCAGTGCGACATCTACCTCTGGCTCGCCAACCGCCGGGAGCTCGGCCGCTTCGGGACCGCGGTGGAGCGGGTGCTGGAGCACAAGTGGGGCCTCATCGAGAAGATCGACCGGACGCTGACCGCCAAGAGCAACCTCCAGCAGCGCTGCCGCAAATGCGGCGGCAATCTGCCGGTACTGCACAAGCACAGCATCTGCGAGTCCTGCTTCCGCTCCGGCCGCGGCGGATACTCCGGCAGGTCCAGACACCGCAGAGGGCGATGACCCGCCGTCCGGTCTCCGTGGAAGCTGTGGCCGGGCTGTTCCTGCGGCGACAGCATCTCGACCGGCCCCTGAAGCTCACCTTCACCAAAGAGACTTTGTCCCGCTTCGTGTCGGATGCGGGGGGACTGCAGCTGGACTCGATCAACGTGGTCGAGCGCGCCCACTACCTGACGGTCTGGAGCCGCTTCGGGCCTTACGAGAAGGCGGCCCTGGACCGGCTCGTCTACGGGGAGCGCGCCTTCTTCGAATACTGGGCGCACGCCGCCTGCCTCGTGGCCGCCGCCGACCTGCCCGGGTGGCGGCGCGCCATGGCTGACTTCCATCGGCGCCATACCGGCTGGTCCGGCTGGCTCAAAGCCAATTCCCGGGTCCTGCGCCGCGTGGAGGGGGAGATCGCCGAACGCGGGCCGCTCTCCTCGGGAGCCTTCCTCCGCCCGGCGTCCCTGGGCAAGTCCGGCGGCTGGTGGGACTGGAAGCCGGCGCATCACGCCCTGCATTACCTTTGGCTGCGCGGACGCCTGGCCGTCCACTCCCGGAAGCACTTCCAAAAGAGCTACGACCTGTCCGAGCGCGTGCTCCCGCCGGGGGAGCCCCTGCCGCGGGCCGGCTTCCCCCGCTGGCACCTCAGAAAGACCCTGTACGCCTTGGGAGCGGCGGCGGAGGCCGACCTGCCCCGCTACCTCACCTTCCCTAGGTTCGAGCCCGGGGCCCGGCGGCGAGCCTTGGCCGCCATGCTCAAGAGCGGCGAGGCCGCGGAACTGGAGGTCGCGGGACTGCCCGGCCGCTGGTTCGCCTTGGCTTCGGACCTGCCGGAACTCGAGTCCCCGAAACCCCTGACCGGGACGACCCTGCTTGGCCCGTTCGACTCGCTATTGTGGCATCGCGCGCGAGCCAAGGCGCTTTTCGGCTTCGACTACAAGATCGAGGTCTACACCCCTGCCGCCCGGCGCCGCTACGGCTACTACACCATGCCCATCCTGCATCAGGGCCGCCTCATCGGCCGCCTGGACCCCAAGAACCATCGCGCCGAGAAGCGCCTGGAAGTGCGCGCCATACACTTCGAATCCAAGCCCGATGCCGCGGCCATCGCGGGGACGGCCCGCGCCGTGCGCTCCTTGGCCGCCTTCCTGAAAGCCGAAAATGTGACCATCTGCCCCGGCCCCCTCCGTGACGCCCTGAACGCCGTCCCCTGCTGACTTCTTGACCGAAGGGCCATGGACCAGCTATACTATAGTTGCGCAATTGCGCAACTGTAAACATCAAGGAGACTCCCGTGGCCAGAAAGGAAAACCAGCGGCTGATCTATGAAATGCATGCGCAGGTGTGCTCCGTGCTCTCCAACGCCAAGCGCCTCGAGATCATCGACCTGCTTCGAGGGGGCGAGAAGACCGCCGGCGACTTGACCGATGAAATGGGGCTCCCGAAGACCAACGTCTCCCAACAGCTGGCGATCTTGCGGGACAAAGGGATCCTGACTTCTCGACGCGAGGGCCGGCGCATCCACTACCGCCTGGCCTTCCCGAAGATGCTCAAGGCTTATGATCTGCTGAGGCAGGTGCTCATAGAGCGCCTGCAGGAGCAGGGGGACGTGGCGGCTCGGATCGGAGGGGGGAAGCTGCCGTGAAAAGGCTGAGGGACTTCTCGCTGGCGGCCTTCTCCGTCGACCACCCCCGTTGGGTCGTAGCCCTGACGGTCACTATCACCCTGGGCTTCTTGACCCAGTTTCCCAAGGCGCGCACGGACACTAATCCCAAGAACATGCTTCCTCCCGACTCGGAGGTGCGGGTCTCCAACGACGCCGTGGAAAGGACCTTCGGTCTTTACGAAGACATGATCGCAGTCGGCATCGCCAACGAATCCGGCCTCCTCAACCCGGGGACGCTGGGAAAGATCAAGAGGATCACCGACGAGATCCTGGAGATCCCGGGCGTGGCCGCCAGGGACGTGGCCGGCTTCACGACTATAGACAATGTCACGGCAGAGAATGGGACGCTCCGGGTGAGCCCCCTGATGGGCGAGGTGCCCAAGGACGCCGGAGGGTTGGAGGAACTGCGCAGACAGCTCTTTGAGAATCCCATGTTCGTGGGCCGCATCGTGTCGCGGGATGGGAGCACGGGAGCGATCTATGTCCCCCTGGAGAAGGGGGCCAACGGCAAGGCCGTCGCCGACCAGATCCGGGAGATCGTCAGGCGGGAAGGCGGGCCGGAGAGCTACCACATCGCCGGCGACCCCGTGGCCCGCGACACCTTCGGCACGGAGATGTTCAAGCTGATGGCGATCTTCGCGCCGCTGGCCGGCCTGGTCATGTTCGCGGTCCGGTATCTGATGTTCGGAGACCTCTTCCTTTCCATCGCTCTCATGATGGACGCCATGATCGCCATCGTGTGGAGCATGGGGCTCCTCATCATGCTGGGCTTTCCCATCCACATCATGAGCTCGATGGCCCCGGTGTTCCTCATGGCCATCGCCACGGACAGCATCCACATCTTCAACGAGTTCTACTTCCGTCGCAAAGAGGAACAGGACAAGAAAGCCGCCATCCTTAAGACCATGGAGGCGGTGGGGCGGCCCGTGCGCTACACGGCCCTGGCCACGGCTGCCGGTTTTGCGGTCCTGCTCTTCATGGATATCATCCCGGTCAGGGTCTTCGGCGGCCTCGTGGCCTTCGGCACCGTTCTCCTGAGGATATTGAGCTTCAGTTTCGTTCCCGCGATGTTCACTTTCGTCCGGGAGGAAAGCATCAAGAAGGCTTCGCAAGGGGAAGATATCGAGTCCAGCCGCGCCTCGCGGCTTCTCGGACGCCTGGCGGGCTTGGGGGCCCGCAGACCATGGGCCGTGGTGCTGACGGGCCTGGCCTTCTTCGCCGTGGCGGTCGCGGGCACGACCCGCATCCGAGTCAACAACAACATGGTGGAGTGGTTCAAGGCATCCAGCGAGGTGCGGACGGCCGACCGCGTCATGAACCAGGCGCTGGGCGGGACCTCGCTCGGATATCTGGTCATCGATTCCAAAGCGACCGAGGATGAGTTCATCAAGACGCCCCAAGCCCTGCGCCATATCGAGGGGCTCCAGCGCCGCCTGGAACGCCTTCCTTACGTCGGCAAGACGACTTCGGTCGTGGATTACGTCAAGCGGATCAACCGGGTCCTGCATAAGGACGACCCGGCCCACGACACGGTCCCGGAAACCAAAGAGCTGGTCGGGCAATACCTGTTCCTCTTCTCCATGTCCGCCAAGCCCTCGGACCTCGACAACGTGGTGGATCCCTCCTTCCAGAAGGCCAACGTGTGGGTGCAGCTCAAGACCTGGGATGCCAAGGCCATGCGGGATGTGATCGAGGCCGCCAAGGCGTATCAGCGGGATACCCCCCTGGCCATGGAGATCAAACCCGCCGGCATCGCCTACTTCAACCTGGTCTGGAACGACACGGTGTTATGGGACATGATCAAGGGCTTCCTGCTGGCCCTGGCGGTCATTTTCGCCATACTGGCCGTCAACTTCCGCTCGGCCCGCTGGGCCATGGTGGGCTACGTGCCTCTCCTTTTCACCGTCGTGCTGATCTATGGAGCCGTGGGGATCGCGGGCAAGGATTTCGACATGCCCATCTCCGTGCTCTCTTGTCTATCGTTGGGTATGGCGGTGGACTTCTCCATCCATTTCATCAACAGATTCCGGGAACGGATCTCGTCAAGACGCGCCTCTCACGACCCGGAGTCCATCGAAGATGCCCTCATCTGGACCGCGGCGCGCCCCGGGAAAGGCATCCTGCGCAACGCCGTCCTCTTCGCGGCGGCCTTCTCCGTGATGCTGTTCGCTCCGCTGACGCCTTACGTCACGGTGGGCGCGTTCATCGTGAGCATGATGCTCCTGAGCGCGCTCCTTTGCCTCGTATACATACCCGCTCTGATAGTGCTGTCGAGAAATTGGCTGTTTGCCGCGGAGGAGGTTCGCAAATGACCGGATTCATGCTCAAGACGGCCGCAGCCATGGCGCTGGCGATGACTGCCGCGACGCCTGCGCAAGCGCAACCGGCGGATGCCGCCGCGATCGTCCGCAAGATGCACCAAGCCTTCTTCTACCAGGGAGAGAGCTTCAAGGCACGGGTCAAGATGACGCTCACCGGCGCCTCGGGGAAGGAACGCCTGCGGGAGTTGACCATGCTGCGCCTCAATACCGGGCCCGGAGGGCCCAGTGCTAGGCCCGATGAGGCGGTGCGTTCGGGCCTTAGCATGCCCAAGAACGGGGACCAGCGATACTTCATGTACTTCCACTCTCCCGGGGATGTCCGCCGCATGGCGTTCCTCGTCTACAAATATGCCGCCAGGGAAGACGACCGCTGGCTCTTCATCCCGGCCCTGAACCTCGTCCAGCGCATCGCGGCCAAGGACTCACAGTCGAGTTTCGCAGGCTCCGACTTCAGCTACGAGGACGTGTCGGGCAGGGACTTGGAGGCTGACGAGCACAAGCTGCTGCGGGAGGAGGAGCTCGGCGGGAAGCCCTGCCACGTGATCGAGAGCGTACCCCGGGGCTCCGCCTCCTATAAGAGAAAGACCTCGTGGGTCGACAAAGCGAACTTCCTTCCTCTGAAGGAGGAATACTACGACGTGCAGGATCAGCTCTTCAAGGAGTTCCTGGCGGAGGAGGTCAAGGACGTCGACGGCGCGCCGACCGTAACGAAGCGCTCCATGAAGAGCGTCAAGTCGGGGCACAAGACGGTGGTCGAGTTCAGCGATGTCCGGTACCGCCTTGGCCTCAGGGCCGAGGAGCTCAGCGAACGGGCGTTGCGGAACCCGCCCGGGAGCTGGCTGAAATAGGCGATGGGAGGCGCCGCGATTCTCGCGATCCTTTTCCTGGCCCCAGGCCGCTCGGTTCTCGCCGGCGGCATGGAGTGGCATGGCGGCGTGCAGGTGAACTACGCTTCCCGGCTGGGCACGACCAGGCAGGACAAGCCGCCGTCCGGAGACTTCCTCTTGGGAGAGGAGCGGCTGCAATTGCAGTCCTCCGGAGCCGCGCCCAAAGGCGGGGCCGGCTATTTCGCCAAGGCGGATATCTTTCACGACGAGGTGGACAACCAGGGAGATGTGGATGTGCGCGAAGCCTACCTCAGCTACGCCGAAGGCCCCTGGGATATCCGGGTGGGCCGGCAGATCCACACCTGGGGAGTGGGGGACCTGCTTTTCATCAACGATCTGTTCCCCAAGAACTACGTCGCGCTCTTCTCAGGCAGACCCCTGGAATACCTGAAGACCGGAGCCGGCAGCCTCAAGACGAGTCTCTACTCAGACCGGATGTCATTGGATATTGTCGCCCTCCCGCTGTTCGAACCGGACCAGATCCCCACCAGCCGGCGCTTCTTCGTCTTCGATCCATTCTCAGGGGTGACCGACCGGACGGAATCCAGACCTCGGCATGATCTGGGAAACGCGGAGTTCGCCGCAAGGCTCTACCGCCCCATCCTGGGTTTCGATGCGGCGCTCTACGCCTACCGCGGCTTCTATCGGACCCCTTCCATGGAACCGGACTCCATGACGGCCCCCACCAAGGTCACGATGGTCTACCCGAGGCTCTCCGCCTATGGGGCCAGCCTCCAAGGGAACACCGGGGGCGGGGTCCTGAGCTTTGAGGCCGGCGTCCAAGATTCCCGGCAGGACCGGGCGGGGAGCGATCCCGTGCTCCCCAACTCGCAGACCCGCTTCCTCGCGGGCTACCAGCGCTCCCCGTGGACCGATTTTACGGCGGGCCTCCAGTACTACGGCGAATACATGCACCGCTATGACCGCTACGCGGCGAGCCTTCCCGCGGGCTTTCCGAAGCAAGACCGGTTGCGCCAGCTGCTGACGCTGCGGCTCACGCAACTCCTGAAGTACCAGACCTGGAGGCTTTCCCTATTCTCCTTTTGGAGCCCCACGGATGACGACTTCTACATCATCCCCGAGGCAGCCTGGCGCATGACCGACGAGCTCACCGCCACGGTGGGAGCGAACGTGTTCGCAGGGGCCAGAAACACCACCGCCTTCGGGCAACTGGACAAGAATGACAATCTCTATCTCTCCGCAAGGTACGAATTCTGACCGTGGAGGCCGAAATGGAACTCAAGACTATTCTCATCCTGGGGGGCGGGATCGGCGGCCAAGCGGCGGCGAACATGCTGGCCTCCCATTCGGCCGGTCGATATCGCATCATCCTGGTGGACCAGCAGCGGGATTTCGTCTTCGCCCCTTCTCTTGTCTGGATGATCGTGGGCCAGAGGGCTCCTGACGATATCCAACGTCCTCTGGAGGCCCTGCTGAGAACAGGAGTCGAGTTCGTCCAGGCCGAGACCCTGAGGATCGATCCCGTCAAGAAGACGGTGGAGACTTCAGCCGGCCCGATGAACTTCGACCACCTGATAATCAGCCTCGGCGCCGACTTGGCCCCGGAGAAGGTCCCGGGCTTTCAGGAAACGGCGCTGAATCTCTATACACTGGAGGGAAGCTCCCGGATCCAGAAATCCCTGGAGGACTTCTCCGGCCGGAAGATCGCTATCCTTATCGCCTCCTCTCCGTTCAAGTGCCCGGCCGCGCCCTATGAGGCCGCCTTCATGATCCAGGACTTCCTAAGCAGGAGGGGCAAGCCCGTGGAGTTGTCGGTCTTCACCCCGGAGCCCTACCCCATGCCCACGGCCGGCCAGAAAGTCGGGGAAGCCCTCAAGGCCTTGCTGGAATCCAAGGGCATCCGATTCCACCCCGACCACAAAGTGACGCGGATCGAGCCGGCGGGGAACAGGATGGTCTTCGCGAACGGAAAGAGCGAGACCTGCGACCTCCTCATCGGGGTGCCCCCGCACCAGGCCCCGAATGCGGTCAAGGACTCCGGACTCGTCAACGAGGCGGGCTGGATCCCGGTGGACCGCGGGACGCTCGCCACGAAATACGCGGGGATCTACGCTATTGGCGACGTGACGACCATCCCCCTCGCGGGGGCCAAGGCGCTGCCCAAGGCCGGAATCTTCGCCCACCACCAGGCCGAGGTCGCAGCGGCGAACATCCTGGCCCGACTCGACGGCCGCGCGCCTGGCGCGAGATTCGACGGCAACGGCTGGTGCGCCGTCGAAATGGGAGGCGGGTCCGCCGCCTTCGGAAGCGGCGACTTCTACGCCGAAGGCGGCCCGCAGATCGAACTCCGCACTCCTGCCCCCAGTTGGCATTGGGGGAAGGTGCTCTTCGAAAAGTGGTGGCTGAGTCCCTTCGGCCTCCGACGTGAAGCACTGAGGCTGGCTCTCAAGCTGGGCGCCGCGGCCAAGGGCATCCCCTTCTGAGTACGAGTCGCTGGCTGCGAATTGCCGGCTCAAGCCGGGCATAAGTCCAATTACATTCGTCACCCCGGCGCAAGCCGGGGTCCAGGCGCCAGTCGTCACCCCGGCGAAGGCCGGGGTCCAGGCGCCACACCAGAACAGGATTCTTGAATCCGTTCCACACGCCGGCTGCCGGCTGGCGCCGGCATGACGGCTTTTCACATGTAAAGAAGCGTTGGAATCACTGCATTAGATCCCCCCGGAGCGGACGCCGTAGACCGGCTGTCCAGGAGAAACGGCCTGCCCAGCCAGCCGGTCTACGGATAGGCTATTTCCCGGCCTTCTTCTTCGAACTCCGCTTCCGCTTGGGCGGGGTTTTCTCGACGTTGCCGCCGCAACCGCAGCCGCAGTCATCCTTCTTGTTCACTTGGACACCTCCCACATATGGTTTCCGGCGACGCGACTTCTCGCAACGGCATATGCATCGTTCTGCAAAATCGTTGGGCAACAGATTCAGGCGAAACTCCTGCTCGGCCCTCTCAACGATCCGGCGTTGCAGCTTCGAACGAGCCATGTGGAGGCGTTTCCTGAGGGTGCCGGGCTTTAGCCCGAGGATCGAGGAGGCGGCGGAGGGGGATAGGTTCTTCTCAAAGCATAGCCAGGCCGCAGTCTGCAGTTTGGCCGGCAAACGCCGGATCATCGAATCGATGCCCAGCGGGGTTTCATTGTCTTGCGCCGGGGATTCTTGCTCCCGAGCTTCCGCCTCACCGGAATCTTCCACCAACGGGACGTTCTTGGCATCTCTCTTCTGGCGCCGCCACCACATGCGGCAATGGCTCACCGCAATGGCCCTAAGCCAGCCGCCGAAACGCCGGGCATCCTTCAGTTGCCCAAGCTTCTGATATGCGTCGACGAAGGCGTCCTGCGTGACCTCATCAGCCGCCACTGCGTCCCGGGTGAGATGCCTTATCAAGGCGTAAGTCGGCCTTTGGTATTTCCGCACCAGCAGGCCGAATGCATTACGATCGCCTTCCAGCGCCTTCTTTACCAACGCCTCATCAAGCATCGCCATGTCCCCTCACCCATACTGATGCACCGCGAGATGTTTCGTTACCTGACAAGTCCGCAGCCGTCCGATCAGGCGGCTGGGAGCTTCAAGGCGAGAACTCCGTAATGCCAGGGCGGCAATGCGATCGGGGGACCCGACGCCGGAACGAATCCGCTGTCGCGCAGCAGGCTCATCAACGCCTCGGGCTTCGGCCTGATGTCCAGCGCGGGGCCGCGCGGAGTCCCCGCGGACCATATCCAATGGATGGCTCCCGCTTGGCCGCCCGGCCTCAGGATGCGCCGAGCCTCCCGCGTGATCTCCGACGGCCGCTCGTGGTGCAGGATATTGAAGAGCATGACGTAATCCACGCTCGCATCGGGCAGCCCGGTCCCCTCCGCGATGAAATCCCGCCGCCGGAACTCGATATTGCCGATCCCGGCAGCGGCAGCCCGGCCGCGGACCATGCCCATGACCTCTTCATCGATATCGATGGCATGGAGCGTGCCCGCGATGCGCCTCGCGGCCGGAAGCGTGAACGTGCCGTACCCGCAGCCGAACTCGGCCAGGTCGCGCACCGGCGGATTCACTCCCATCCGGTCAAGGATCAGCGGCACAGCGAAGAGGCTTTCCCAATAACCGGCCTCGGGCATGCCGCTGTCACGCACTTTCATGGGCTCAGAACGTCACGACCCGGTCGGAATCCCTCACCAGTTCGTAGAGATCCTTCATCGTCGAGAGCGGACACACCTCGCTGCCGTCTCGCTCGCGCAATTTAAGGCATGTCCCGCAGGCCAGGAGTTTGCCGCCCGCGCGGCGGAAGTCCTCGGCCTGAGCCTTGACGTCGAATCGCTGGTCCTTCGTCTCGACCGAGTCGACGCCGGGCCCCATGAAGAACACCGCGACCTCGTCGCCCTGCTTCTTCGCGAAATTCGCCAGACGCAGGGCGTTCCAGGCGGTTTCCGCCTCCGCGACCGAGATGACGACCCCGAGTTTCATCGGACTTCCTCCTTGATGCGATGTCGGCGCCGCGCTTCGCGTTCGGCGCGGGAGGCCAGCAATCCCTGGCCCCGCATCCGGTCTATGAGCACTGCGCGCATGGTCCGGCATGCGTCGATGATGCGCGGGTCGGCGATGCTGTAATAGATCGTGGTCCCGCTGCGCCGGGTCCTGACCACGCCCTGTTCCCGCAGGACGGCCAGGTGCTGCGAGACGGTCGGCCGGCCGATGCCCACCGATCCCGTGATGGCGGTCACGCTCGACTCGCCTTTGCCCAGCAGGTCGATGATCTGCAATCGCGCCGGATGCGTGAAGATGCGGCACATGGCGGCGTGGGCCTCGTAGATATCAGTGTGCATATGTCGGCACATTAGCACATATGGGGGAACCAAACCATGGCATGGTGTCTTTGTGAAGACGGCCCTGCCCGCCATCTACGGCTTCTTCTCGGAGAAACGGTCGTCGCGGCGGTGGACCACCTGACCCGCCGGAAGGGCGAAAGCTGTGAGGCGTTCATCCAGCGCCTCAAGCCCCACCCGCTGGCGCGCAAGGTGAAGCTGGCGGACCTGAAGGATCTCGGACGTCTCCCGGACCCGCAACCAAAGGACCTGGAGCGCCTGGGACGCTATCAAAAAGCCTGGGCGGAATTGGACGGCGGAAGTCTCGGACCGGCTTCTCAACGCTCCGGGCCGACGCCGCCGACATAGGCGGCGCGCCAAGCGCCGTCCTCGAAATGAAGCTCCCACCGGTCCTCGCCGAACGGCTTGCCTCGGAACGTGATCATCCTGCGGCCGTCCTTCGCGGGAGCGAACTCCGCCTGGTCGGCGTACTCGTCCGCGTAGAACGCCACGAGCTCAGGGTCGATGCCGTCCGGTGGCAGCCCCTTCTCCGCGAGCTTCTTGCGGTGCGCCAGACCGAGTTCCGTCTCGGCTTCTTTGCGCCGCTTGAGCGCACTCATCTCGCGCAGGAAGCGGCGGCCGCCGGGGATGAGACGCTCCATCTTCCTGCCGAAAGCGAGGTCTGAGAGGTTCACGCCCCAGGGCGCCAGGGCCCTCTCGATCTCCGCGTCGAGGCTCTCGCCCTCCGCACGCCTCTTCTCCTTCTGCGCGGATGAAACGCCGCCGCCGAGCAGGGATTTGAGCCCCTGTCCGATGGCCAGGGCCGCAGGTCCCAGGCGCAAGGACTGCACCGCGCCGGAGCCCAGAGCGGCCGCGGTCCTCCGGTCGAGGCACTCGGACCCGGCGTCGAGGAAATCGCAGCCCCCGAAAGTCGTCGCCGCGAGGCGGGCACGCAGGGCGCAGCGCAGGAGTTCCCGCGGTTCGGTCGGGGTGGGGGGGATCTCCGGCATCGGCGCGCCCGACTCCGCGTCGGACGTTTTGGGGGCGGCCGGGGCCGGGCCGGACTTCGCAACGGCATCGGCCGAGACGGCCGCCGCAGGGGGAGGCGGCCGCAAACCCGTCATCTGGCCCACGACCCAGCCGCCCCGCTGGTCCAAGACGTACGAGAAGAGAGATCCGGTCGAGGCTCCCAAGAGGCCGATCCCGAGGAGGTTCCACAGCAGGACGGACCCAGCGACCCAGTCCCACGCCGCCGTGCGATCACCGTCCTTGCGCCGCGTCCAGAGCAGAGCAGCGGCGGCGGGCGGCAGGACGGCGAAGGCCGCCAGGGCGACCAGGAATATCCAGGCCGCCTCACGGCCGCGGGGGCCGGTGAACTCGGGTCCCGCCACCGCTCCCAGAATCACGACCGATCCGCAGGCGCAGAGAACAGCGCCGGCATGCAACAACAGCCGCCCCGCGGTGCGGCCCGAAGGCCGCGAGTCTGCCATCCGCGTAACGTACCATAGTTCCCCGCGGGGGACCAAGCTGGGGCCCGGAGGCTGTCCGTTTGCTACCATTCATGCAATGCCATCGGCGGAAGAACGGCGTCGGCGCAAGGCGATCGTCCAGTCCCTGAAGGACCGGAAAGCCGCAAAGGCCGGGATCGAGTTGGAGGCCGCTGGGGGGACATCGAGCGAGTGGCTGCGCGCCGTCGACCTCGCGGACTCGCTCTACGACGCCCGCCGGTTCGTTGAGGCTCTCCCGGCCTACCAGCGGGCGCTGGCGCTATGCCCGGGCGAGTGCGGCACTCGGGCGATCGCAGAGCACTGCCGACGGCGCAACGATGAGTGCCGGCGCCGCAAGCCGGCGCGTTGACATGAACGCGGCGGGGGACCGTCTCAGATCTTCCTGAGGAAGCGCTTGATATCGTCGTGGTCCCCGGCGATGAAGAGCCGTCATACCGGCGCCAGCCGGTATCCAGCGCTGCCTGGACCCCGGCTTTCGCCGGGGTGACGAATGTAACTTGGCCCATGGCTCACGACACTACCGGCCGGGCCCGGCCTTGAGGCGGGCGAGGTTGTCGCGGATGAGTTCGGCCTGGCGGGGGTCGGTCTCCAGGCGCAGGGCGCCTTCCAGGGCCGCCATGCCTTCCGGGATGCGGCCCAGCTCGACCAGCAATATGCCCAGGTTAAGGTACGGGGCCTTGAACTCAGGGTTCTCGGCGATGGAGGCGCGGTACTGCTCCACCGCCTTGTCCTTCCAGCCTTGGTTGGCGTAGATGACGCCCATGCTGTAGCGGGACACGGCCTTGTCCTCCTCGCCGATGAGCGGGAGCCGCGACAGGCCCAGACACAGGAGCATCACTGCCGCCAGTCCCGCGGCGCGGCCTCGGGCGCCGCGCTCCCACGACTCCTTCAGCCGCACTAGGGCGAAAGCCGCGAACGGAATGAGCGCGGCCACGGCCGGGAAGCGGTAGCGGGAAAGGATGTAGAAGGCGGCGTTGACGAAGAAATACGCGGCGACGTAGGCGTGGAGCAACCAGGGCTCCCGGTCCTCTTTGCGGCGCAGACTCCATAGCAGTCCCGCCAGGCCCAGCGGCGCGACCAGTCCCCAAGGCACGAGGGGGGCTTTGCCCAGGGCCGTGAAACGGTCGAAGATCTCGGGGAAGAAATTGTCGGGCGGCTCGCGGTGGTTCCAGAAGAAGCCGCATTTCCTGGCGAAGAGACTCCACGCCGCCCCGGGACTGCCGGCGAACCAGCGCCGGGCCTCCCGGCTCCAGTACCGGGAGACCTCCCTGCGGCTCAAAGGCCGGCCCATGCGGCGCTGGGCTTCGTCGCGAAAATCGTCGTATTCGTGTCCCGGGCCGTAGCGGACGAAGGACGGAGCCTTGTTGAGGCCGTCCGCCTCGGGATTGTTGCCGAGGAACAGGTTGACGCCGCCGCTCGCCGTGCTGAGCCCCCAGCCCGCGGACGGGACCACCGCGCGGTTGCGCAGCTGGAAGGGGAGGAGGGGGAGCCAGATGCCCGCGGCCAGGGCCAGCAGGCAGGCGGCCAGGAGCGCCGGGCGCCGGCGCAGGGACATGGCACACCACGCGGCCGCGCAGGGCACGAAGACCAGGACATTGGGCCGCAGGACGGTCGAGGTCCCGAGAGCCAGTCCCGCGGCGCTCCAGAGAAGCCAGGGACGCTCGGCGCGCGCGGCACGGAGCATGGCGAGCAGCGCGGCGAGGTTGAGCAGGTAGATCCAGAACTCGCCCAGGAGCCGCGACTCGTAGAAGAACACGGGGCCGTACAGGACGCCCATACCCGCCGCGGCCCAAGCCGCGCTCCTCCCGAACGCCCGCCAGGTGAGTTGGAAGAGGACGACGGGCGCCAGGGCGCCGGCCGCGTGCTGGAAGGCGATGACCCCCAGGACGGAATCCCCCGTGACTTGCCGGAGCAAGGCGAGGAAGTAGGGATAGCCGGGGTTGAAGTCGAACATCCCCAGGCTGCGCGCGAGCCAGCCCTCCCTGGCGATGGTGCCGGCCCAGGAGACGAAGATGGCATCGTCGAGGAGGGGGGTCTTGAGCCAGAAATCGCCGCGATAGAGGAATAGGTGGAGGCTGCGCAGGGCCAGAGCCGCGGCGAACACCGCCAAGCCGGCCCGCCACGAGGGTCCCGCGTCGACGGCGCCCGGTTCGGGCCTGGGTCTCTTCTTCGCCATGGGGCCACGCCATTCTAGCTAAATTGAATTTGATACACTCCGACCGTGCTCTTCAAGGATATCCGCTCCCTCGGAAAAGAGACCCTCATCTACGGGCTCTCCACCGTGGTGGCGCGGCTGCTCAACTTCATCCTCCTGCCCTTCTACACCCACTACCTGGCCCCGGGGGAGTACGGCATCATCACCACGGTTTTCGCCTATATCGCTTTCTTCAACATCGTCTACGAGTACGGCATGGACCAGGCCTACCTGCGCTTCGCGGCCGGCAAGAGCGAGGAGGAGGCCGCCGCCATCTTCTCCACCTGCTGGCTCTCGCTGGCCGTGACCTCGACCTCCCTTTCGGCCCTGGTCTTCTGGAACGCGGAAGCCCTCGCCTGCCTGGGCGGGCTCCGGGCCGAAGCGGCCCCGCTCGTGCGCTACGCCGCCTGCGTCCTGGCCCTGGACGCCTTGAACGCGGTGCCCTTCGCGGAGCTGCGCCTGCGGCACAAGGCCTGGCAGTACGTGATGACCCGCGTCCTCAACATCGCCACCAACGCGGGGGCGAACGTGCTCCTGCTGGCGGGACTGCACCTGGGCTCGCGGGGCGTCTTCATCGCGGCTCTCCTGGCCTCCTCGGTCTCCCTGACGCTCCTGGCCCCGGTCCTGATCGCGCGGCTCAAGCCCGCGTTCGACGGCAAGCTCTACCCGGAGCTGCTCCGCTTCAGCCTGCCCCTGGTCCCGGCGGGCCTGGGCGCCATGATGGTGCAGGTCATCGACCGGCCGGTCATGCTCCGGCTGACCGACGACGTTACGGTCGGGATCTATCAGGCGAACTACCGGATGGGGATATTCATGCTCCTCATCAACACCATGTTCGACCAGGCTTGGAGGCCGTTCTTCCTGGAGCGCGCCGGCAAGCCCGGCGCCGACGCCCTGTTCGGCCGGGTGCTGACCTACTACCTCCTCGTCGGCATCTGCGTCGTGCTCGGGCTCGCCTTCTTCCTCGCGGACATCGTGACCTTCCCGTTCTTCGGCACGCCGCTCATCCATCCCAACTATTGGGGGGGGCTCAAGGTCCTGCCCGTGATCCTTACCGCGTACCTGTTCCACGGCGCCTACATCAACTTCCTGGCCTCGATTACCATCAGCAAGCGCACCGACCTCCTGCCCTGGATCACGGCCCTGGGCGCCGCGGTGAGCATCGGGGGGAACTTCGCCTTGATCCCCGTCATGGGAATGATGGGGGCGGCCTGGTCCGTGTTCGCCTCCTACGCGGCCATGGCCTGCGCCATGGGACTGCTCGGGAGGAAGGTGCATCCCATCCCTTACGAATGGAATCGCGTCGGAAAGATCCTGGCCACGGGTGCGGCGGCGGCCATCCTGGCCCTGGCCATGCGGTCATTGCACGGCGGGACGGGGGTGTACTGGGTCCTGTCGCGGCTGGGGATACTGACGATGGTTCCGGTGACCCTCTATCTCGTCGGCTTCTTCGAGCCGGACGAGCTCGAAGTCCTCAAGCGTTTCCGAATGCCTGAAAGATCCTAGTGCAGTGATTCCAACACTTCTTTACATTTGGAAAGCCGTCATACCGGCGCCAGCCGGTATCCAGCGTGTGGAACGGATTCAAAAATCCTGTTCTGACGCCTGGACCCCGGCTTTCGCCGGGGTGACGAATGTAAACGGACTTATGACTCACTACACTAGCGGCGGGAATCCTCGACCACGACCATGATGCGCTCCAGATGCGCCTTCGGGATCCCCGTCCTGAGGCGCGAGCGCATCTCGGAGACGAGCGCGTCCCCGAGCTGCCGGCGCTCCTCGGGAGCCATGTCGGGAGCCGTGAGCTGTCCCTTGGCCCACATGGCCAGGGCCTGGATGTCCGCCCCCCGGTCGTAGGCCTTCAGGGCGCCGTCCAGACGGACCAGCGCCTCCTGCTTGTTGGGATCGAGGAACTCGACCAGGCCCCGCTCCGGGTCCAGGCGCAGGGCGTCGCCGTCGCGCACCGCCAGCCAGCGCCGCTGGGCCGCGGGGCGGAGCACGACCCCCTGGTAGTTCTTCGGCGGGCCGAACACGGTCTGCTCGACGCGCAGGCCCGAGCCCTCGCTCCACTCGGCCTGGCCCAGGTCGAGCGCGGGGATGCCGGAGATCCCGGCAAGGATGGCGGCCTGCGGCCCCCCGGCGGTGGTGACCAGGGCCCGGCAGCGGCGCACCGCCTCGCGGTCCCCCGCGGACACGTAGGGGGTGAGGAAGATGGAATCGCCCTGGGTGGCCCGGGCCCGGTCATAGGTCACCCGCGCGGTGACGGGAGGCCCTGGCTGCAGAGTCAGGGCCCAGAAGGCGGCGGGCGCGGCAGCGCCGCGGTCCTGCGTCCCCTTGGGAAGTGTGTCGGACGCATGGGCGGCGGCGGACGGCAGGACGCCCAACTCCTCGAGCCGGCCGAGGGCGGCATCCGCCTTCAGGGACTTCAGCGGCGCATCGGGTCCGGCCGCGAAAGCCTCCAGCGCCCGCACCGAGCCGTCCGGGTGGCGCAGCAGCCGCAGGAGCAGCCAGCGGTCGGGATCCGTACGCCATTGGGCCTGGACCGCCTCGTAGTCCCCGACCCGGCCGAGGACCCGGCCCCGCGCCAGGACGGGGGCCAGGCGCCGGGCGGAATAGGCTCCCGGAGGCAGGCCGCCCCGCAACTTCGCGGCCAGACCCTCGAGGGGAGAATAGCGCTCGCCGCGCACGACGCGCTCCTTGGACATCTTGAGCTCCCCGGAGGCCAGCCCCGCCTCGAGGACGCCGTTGTAGTACAGGTGGATCGTGCGCTGGCCGATGGGGACCCCGGCGGGGAAGCCGCCGAACCCCCAGGCGATGAGCACCTTATCCATCTCGGCCCGGAGGGCTTCCCGGCGGGAGTTGTCCGCCAGATAGGCGTCGGTCCCCTTGCGCAGGCGGTCCACGTGTGTCCCCGCGAGGAAAGGCAGATCGCCCTCGGCCGCGAAGATCCGCGCCAGGCGGTCCAGACGCTCGGCATTGTCGTCCTGGGACACCGAGCCGCGCAGGAACTCCTTCATGAGCGCCGGCGTCATGCGCTCGGAGGCGGCGAAAGCCTTCCAGGCCGTCGCGAAGCGCTCCACCCTTTCAGCGGGGTCCAGCTTGAGCCGCTCCCCGCTCAGGAGCGCGACCAGGTTGCCGTTCTCCACGCTGACCGCGAAGCCGGCCTCGAAGAGGGCGCGGGTGAGGAAATAGAAGCGGGCCTGCTCCATCGTCGTCCCGCCCGGGGAGAGGCAGCGCAGGCGGACGGTGCCGCCGCCTCCGCCCGCGGAGAAGTCCGCGAAGAGGTCCGCGGTCCCGCGCCGCAGCCAGATCCGGCTCCCGCTGAGCACCGTGTCGGGCGGCTCGCCCGCGTCGCCGATCCGCGCTTCGAGCAGGGCCCACAGGGGGGGCGAGACCACCCGGCCGTCGCGCACGTGCGGCGTGTCCGCCACGTCCAGGAACGCCGCTTCCAGGGCCGTGCCGCCCCGCTTGAAGGAGACGAGGCTGTTGGCGGGGAAGCGCCCCTTGGGACCGGCCGATTCCAGGGCGGCCTGGCGCATGAGCTCGGAGTAGCGGTTGAGGGAAGGGGCGTCCAACGCGTAGACCTTCTCGACGGCCCCCTTGGGGAGGGGGGTGTCGTCGCCCAGGCCCTTGAGCGCTTCCCGGACTTCCGCCACCGCCTTCACCACCGGCCGCAGCTCCGATTCGCTCGTTCCCAGCTTCCGGGACAGCGCGGCCAGGCCCTCGACCGCCGAAGCTGCCCCCAGGCCGTCGCGCGCGCGGGGGGCCGCGGCGGAGGCCGCGAGGGCTCCGGAGAGCTCGGAGCTCCCGCTCAACAGGCGGTCCAGCGCGGAGAACCAGGCGCCCACCTCGGAAGGGGCGTCGGGGCCGCGGCGGAGCTCCACGGAATCGCCCGCGCCGGCGGGAAAGGCTCCCGCGAGCGGGAGAAGCAGGAGTAGGGGGATCCGGATCAAGGGTTGGCGCGCAGGAGGCGGTAGCCCAACCCGAGCGCGTCGGACTCAAGCCCCTGATGGGAGGATGGCAGGACCGCCTTCACCTCGGACAGGGTCTTGAGCTTGCCCACGGCGTCGGAGGAGAGGTCCACCTGCAGGCCCGGCAGCGCGCTGGGCAGGACGCCGAGCTTGGTCAGGATCACGACCACCGCGGCCTTGAGCCGCTGCCAGACGGTGGCGAAGCCGGCCGACACGAATTGCCGGGCCGCGATCCAGAAGCTCTTCCAAGCGGGATTCCCCGCGGCCCGCTGGGAGCGATAGAATTCCCGCAGGCCCGCCTGGGGCGTCAAGGCGAAGGCGTTGTGCAGCTGGGCGGCAATGGGGAGGGAGACTTCCTCCCAGGCCACGAACGACTTCAGCTCGGGCAGGGCCAGGACCTCCGCCAGGTCGGCGGGCAGGGCGGCGACCGGGCTCATGCCATCCGGAGCCGAAACCTGAGCCTTGAGCTGGGTCTTGCCGTTCTTGGATTCGCTCTGGAAGCGCACCGTGGAAGCCTTGAGGGTCTTACCCGGGGAATCCAGCGCCTGGCGCAGGGACTGCTTGACCGCGCCGCTGAAATCGTCGAAGTTCGCCAGATAATTGCGCCCTGATTCCGAGAGGATGGAATTCCAGGTGTGCACGGCCTTGGTGGCGCGGATGGACTCGGTGGTGCGCCCCTGGGAGGCGGCGGTCAGGGCCCGGTTGCCCAGAGTCAACATGGCCTCGGGGGCCCGGATGGAGGCTTCCTTGATGATCTCGGCCACGCGGGTCTTTCCTTCGGCCGCGGGCAGCTGCTCCCTGGCGAGGGTGGCGGCGTACTGATACAAGAAGGGAGCATCGGCCGCGTCCGCGGTCTTGGCCAAGGACCCGACCTTGGCCAGAGCCTGCTTGACGCCCACGACCTTCGGGTCCGGGAGTCCGGCCACGACCCCGCCGGCCTTGAAGGCGGAAGGATCGGCCGACTCGGGGGCGCCGAAGGAGCCCTCGGCGTGCCGGCGGGAGAAATCGAAGAGGGTATCGAGCTTGGTCGCGACGGCCCCGGCGTCGCCCTGCGCGGCCTCCTTCCGGCCCTGCGTCAGCTCCTTACCGAGTTCATTCACCGTCTCGCCGCCCGGGGGCAAGGACCCGACTGGGGTCAGGACGGCGTTCTTCTCACCCGGCGGGATGTGCCGGGGTTCGGCCAGGGGCTTCGCGTTATCCTGGGTCACGGCCTCGTTCCGGGTCACGGAACCGGAGGGAGCGCTGCGCCCGGTCTGGGTGAGCGACTGGGCCGAAGGGTTGGAAGTCTGCAGAGAGAGCTCGGCGCTCGGCTGGACCACGCCGGTCTGGCCCACGGCGCTGGGAACCACGCGCGGCGAGAGGCTGCCTGAATTCACGGTGGGCAGGACGGAACCCAGGGCGGGCGTATTGCCGCCCATGTTGATGTTGGAACCGGTGTTCAGGCTGCCGCTGTTGAGGCCGGCGCCCGCCGCTCCCGTGCCGGTGTTGCCGACGCCTCCCACCTCGACGACCGGAGTCACGATCCCGCCGGCCCAAGCGGCGGAAGCGACCAAAGAAGACATGAGAAGACAGACCAGGGCCCTTGGGTTCATGGTAAAGATAGTATAACGCCGCTCCGCCGGGCCTGTCCAGGGCCGAAGGGGTCCCGGGGACATGGGCCCGGCGGCCCAGGGTTCCGAAGCCGCCTTCCGTCGGAGACGATATGGGTCCTTGGACCTATTTTGGCCTGGGCCATATGCTATGATTCATGGGCCCCGGGGACCCAGGTGAGATATAGGCCCGCGGCCCATACTGTGGTGAGCAAGGAGTCCCAATCATGACCCGCATTCTAACGGAGAAACAGCCAGAAACCGAAGAAACGCCGATCGCGGATCGGCCGGCTGCCAGCCTCCTCCGCTCCTGGGGCAAACGGATGTCCCAAGGCGGGGTCACCATGATTCCGATCTACATCGGCGGCAACTGGTCGCTAGCTGTGCCGCGCGGCAATAAGAGGATCCTGCAGTTGAGTCTAGGCGGAAAAGGCGTCAAGTCCTGACGGGAAGGGATCCTCTCCCTGACCCGCGATAGGCGTCCCGCGCTCGGCGCGGGGCGCCTTTTGCTTTATACGCCGTCGTCCCGGCGAAGGCCGGGACCCAGAACTTGCCGTTTAACTGGACCCCGGGGTCAAGCCCCGGGGTGACGGATGGGCAGGACCCGGGGTATCGACGAATCTGAGCCCAACGACCTCTTTGGGGGAAGGGATGGATATCTCGACCGCTGCCGCCCGTCTGGCGTTCTCGGGGTTGCGCGTCGCGCAGACGTAATCCGCCATCTCGCCGAACTCGATCTCGCGTTCGCGGCCGTCCAAGAAGCGAACCAACACGCTCCGCGCTTCGGTGAACCGCAGATATGTGACGACTGCGGTGACGGGGATCACGCCGACCGGCAGGACGTCGGTGCCGGCCAGGCTGTTGAGGAGGGAGCTTTTCCCGGCCTTGAACCGCCCGATCACGCTCAAGTCGATACTGCCTTTGCGGCCCACCAGCGCGCGGCAGGATTCGATCTGGGCATCCAGCGAAGTGATGCCGAAGTCCCTGCAGATCTCGGAGACCCTGTCGAGCAACTCTTCCGGGGCGCCCATGGGCATCGCTGTTATTCTTCTTCCGGCCCTTCCGCCCTTGGGAGCGCAGGATGCTTATGCAGGTGAGCAGGCAGCAGATGCGTGGGCGTGAATGCGCGGGTCGCGATCAAGGTGGGGATGACCGCGCTGGCTATCACCGTCGCCACCAGGAACGAATACTGCGTCGGGCTGATGATGCCGTGGGTCAAGCCGAAGAGGGCCGAGATGGTCCCGAAGGTCAAGCCGGTGGACATCATGAGGGTGTAGTACCATCTCTCCGATCTCTCTTTGCGGAACATGCCTATCACGGGGTATAGCCCGAAGATCTTCGAGATGGTCTTGCCGGCGAAGAGCAGGAAGAATACGAGGGGCGCCGCAATCAGGGCGGGCAGGGAGACCAGCGTCCCGGCGCGGATGAAATAGAACGGGGTGAGGAAGCCGACGGTCAGCGTGCGCAGGCGTCTGACCCAGGCATGGTTCTCCGCGGCGAATTCCGCGAGCATCATGCCGGCGATGTAGGCGGGCAAGACGGCCTCGTTGCCCGACCATAGGGCCAGAGCCCCCAGTCCGAAAAGCACCAGCGCCACCCATTTCACGCGGATGGCCGCCGTTCTGTTGCCGTAGGTCTTGGTGAAGAATCTCGTGATGAATGGGAACAGGGTGAGGACGACCACGCTGCCGACGGCGAAGACGACCGTCTTGTAGGTGAATGGAGCGAACAGGAAGCCCAGCGCCAGAACCGTCCCCAGGTCGTTGATGAAGCAGGCTCCCAGGATGCCTTTGCCGTATTCCGTGGCGTTGAATCCGGTCTCGAGCATCACCGCGTAGACCACCGCCATCGAGGTCGTGGACAATGCGACGCCCGCGAGCCAACTGGCTGGGCCGCTCCAGTGGAGCAGGAAGTGAGCCACGGCAGCGCAGCCTAGGAACGGAGCCAGGAATCCGATGCAGCCTACGACCAGCACTTCCTGCAATTTGACCTTCATGACTTTCGGGTCCAGTTCGGCGCCGGCCAGGAAGGTCAGGAGGATAGCTCCTGTGGAGGCCAAGAAGCGCAACCATTCCTGATTGTTCCCAAGGACCTCAGCCCCAAATAACCTCGTTACGACGGCGGACACGACGGTCCCGACGCAGATTTCGACCAGAGCGATCGAGATCTTGAGATGGAAGGCGAGTATTGCGGATAGGACAGCCAGGGCGAGCCAGACAGCCGCGACGACGAAAATAGTCTCCATAAACCTCCAAATGACCGACGGTCCCGGCATCAACCCCGCAAGAAGGCGCCCCTGCCCGCGAACTTCGCCCGAGTCCCCAGGCTTTCTTCGATACGCAGCAGCTGGTTGTACTTGGCGATGCGCTCGCTTCGACAGGCGGAGCCGGTCTTCAGCTTTCCGGCGCTCACGGCGACGGTGAAGTCGGCGATGGTCGTATCCTCGGTCTCGCCGGAGCGGTGCGATACGAAGAGGCCGTAGCCGGCCTGCCGCGCGGTGCGGATGGCTTCCAGCGTTTCCGTCAGGGTGCCGATCTGATTGAGCTTGATCAGGATGGAGTTGGCGATCCCCGCTTCGATCCCCTTGGCGATGATGCCCGGATTGGTGCAGAAAACGTCGTCGCCGACCAACTCGATCTTCCCTCCCAGTTCGCGGGTCAGGGCCTTCCACCCGTCCCAGTCATTCTCGGCGAGTCCATCTTCGATGAGGATGATGGGATAGTCGGCGACCCATTTCTTCCACAAGGCGACCATTTCGCCGGTCGTCTTCTTGCGCTTATCCGACTTGAAGAAGACGTAGCTGCCGTCCTCATACATCTCGCTGGCGGCGGGATCGAGCGCGATGGAGATGTCTTTCCCGGGCTGGTAGCCCGCGGCCGATATGCCGGCCAGGATGACCTCCACGGCCTCCTCGTTGGATTTGAGCTGGGGCGCAAAGCCGCCCTCATCTCCCACGGCCGTGCTGTAGTTCTTCCGCTTCAAGATGCCCTTCAAGGCATGGAAAGTCTCGACTCCCATCCGGATGGCTTCGGCGAAGTTCGCGGCGCCATGCGGGGCGATCATGAATTCCTGGAAGTCCACGTTGTTGTCCGCATGCCGGCCGCCGTTGATCACGTTCATGCAGGGGACAGGCAGCAGGACGGCGTCGTTGCCGCCGAGATAGGCGAAAAGGGGCAGACCCTTCGACTTCGCCGCCGCCTTGGCCACCGCCAACGAGACGCCGAGGATGGCGTTGGCCCCGAACTTGCCCTTGTTCGGAGTCCCGTCGAGTTCGATCATCCTGCGGTCGATGGCTTCCTGGTCGCAGACGTCGCGCCCCCGCAGGTCCTGGGCCAGGACGGTATTCACGTTGGTGACCGCGGTCTGAACGCCTTTGCCGCCGTAGCGCGGGGATTTGGTGTCGCGCAGTTCTACGGCCTCGCGCTCGCCCGTGGACGCCCCGGACGGGACGATGGCGGAGGCCATGAGCCCGTCGTCCAGGGTCACCTCCACTTCAACGGTGGGATTGCCGCGCGAATCCAGCACTTCGCGGGCATGGATGCTCTTGATGTAGCCGCCCCAGGGGTTGGGGCCGATGGCCCGCTCTCGGCCGGCTAGGGACTCCGGGGTCCACGCTCTCCCGCGGGGACCTTTGCTCCTATATCGCTTGCCCAAAAAAATAACTCCTCCAATGATGTTTGGTAGGAGTCATCAGCCCCGGGTGGACGAGGCGGTTCAGGCGAACTCCATCGCCTTGAGCCTATTCAAGCAGTTTGGGCGGCGGAGAACAAGAAGCCCTGGGGTGGTGTCAGGATTCGGCCGGAGGAGGAGGAGGGGGGAGGCGGACCTGCATGGTCCAGGCCCCGGATACTACCAGTCCCAACC
>MGTY01000071.1:0-4941 GCA_001799695.1 Elusimicrobia bacterium GWA2_69_24 | reverse complement strand
GCTTACATAGCTCACGCTATGCGCGCGCGTCGCTCCTGGTCCCGGCTCAAAATCGCGCGGCCAAATTCCGCGACAATTATCCGGTCGGAGCACTAGCGCAGTGCGTCAGGGCTGGAATGCAGGCCGAGCCGGCTGAAGACCGCCGCGGCCCACTCTTTCGAGATCCGCTCGCCATCCGAGCCCCAATAGTGCACGCCGTCGCCGCCCGCGGCGGGATAGCGGGTGAACTCGCGGCTGTCGATGAGGCGGCAGTGCGCGGTGACCGAGCGCTGCAGCGTCTCGTAGAGTTCCTTCTGTCCGGTCTCGTTGCGGCGGCGCGGCGGACCCACCCAGACGCAGCGGCCGCCCGCGGCGGCGGCGAGCTCGGCGAACGGGCTCGTCTCGCTCTCGATATAGCCCGTGGGCGCCCCCGTCAGATTGGCTGCCAGGGCCACGATCACCAAGGTGGGACGGGCGGCCGCGAGCACCGGGGCGATAAGCGGGGTCTTCTTGGGCTTGGTCCCCAGTTCCCGGTCGGGCTGACCTTCGGGGTCGCGGAAGAACCAGCCGCAGGAATGGGTCAGGCCTTCCCGCCAGGAGCGCGGCGCCGAGGCGCAGACGGCCCGGGTCGTGACCGCGGCCCCCGTCTTGCGCAGGGCCGCGTCCAGGTTCACGCCGAAATGCCCCACCGTGTGCGAATCGCCGACCAGCACGATACGCTCCGGCTCAGGAGCGGGCTCCTGGGCCAGGGCCCCGGGCAGGAAAGAAGCGAGCAAGAGGAGTATCTTCATGGACGCGGGAATCCTCCGGGGTTCTGCTTCTGCCAGCGCCAATGGTCCGCGGCCATCTCGGCGAGGCCCCGCTGCGCCTTCCAGCCCAGCTTGCGCAGGGCCAAAGCGGGATCGCCCCACACCTCCGGCGCGTCCCCCTCCCGCCGGACGGCGAGCCGGTAGGGGATGTCCTTCCCGGCCGCCTGGGAGGCGGCCCGGATGACTTCCAGGACGGAATAGCCGCGGCCCGTGCCCAGGTTTACCGGCTCGGCGCCCGCGAACAGCGCCAGGTTCTCGACCGCGGCCAGATGCGCCCGAGCCAGGTCCACGACGTGGATGTAGTCCCGCACCCCGGTCCCATCCGGAGTCGCGTAGTCCGAGCCGAAGACCTCCACGTGGGGATGACGCCCCACCGCGGTCTGCATGACGAAGGGCATGAGGTTGGTGGGGATGCCGGCGGGGTCCTCCCCGATGCGCCCGCTCTCGTGAGCCCCCACCGGGTTGAAATAGCGCAGCAGGGCGATGTTCCAGCCGGCCTCCGCGGCCGCCAGATCGAAGCACATGTCCTCAATCATGAGCTTGGTGCGTCCATAGGGATTCAGCGCCGAGCGGGGATGGGACTCGTCCACGGGATTGCGCAGGGGCAAGCCGTAGACCGTGCAGGAAGAGGAGAAGACCAGCTTCCGGCAGCCCGCCTCCCGCATCGCGACCAGCAGGTTCGCCGAGCCCACGACGTTGTTCTCGACATAGAGCAGGGGTTGGCGCACCGATTCCCCCACCGCCTTGAGGCCGGCGAAGTGCACCACCGCGTCGAAACGGCCCCGCCGCAGAGCCTCCATGAGGGCCGCCCGGTCGCGCAGGTCCCCCTCCACCGCCTCGGCCTTGCGCCCGGCCAGCTCCGCCGCGCGGCGCAGGGACTCCGGGGAGCTGTTGCAGTAGTTGTCGAAGGAGACGACCTCATGCCCCGCCCTCAGGAACTCGAGGACGGCGTGCGAACCGATGTAACCCGCCCCACCCGTGACGAAGAGCCTCATGCCGCGGCTACTTCAGCTTCTCCTGGCCCGAGAAGTTGCGGTCGAGACGGAAGCCGGCGAGGATCTCGCGGTCCTCCGCCGACGGGGTGCCCGCGATGTGGGCGGCCAGCGTCTGGCCCAGGCCGGGCCCCAGCATGAAGCCCTGGCCGCACATGCCCACGGCCAGAACGTAGCCCTTCAGGGCCGCCGGGAAGTCCGCGATCGGGAAGCCGTCGGGGGTCATGGGGTAGAGCCCGCGCCAGGTGCGGCGCACCCTGAGGTCGGCCAAGCTGGGCATGAGCGAGATCATGCGCCGGGAGACCTCGGGCAAAAACTCCGAGGTGGAGCGTCGGTCACCCCCCCACAGGGGCGGCTGGGGGGTCAGGCAGAACACGATCTGCCCGCCGCCTTTCTGGTAGAAATAGTAGTTCTTGGACTTGTCGCCGGGGCGGATGTCGACCACCATCGGCTCGAAGAAGCGCTCCGCGGCCTCGGTGATGCCGGCCTCGTGGCAGTCCGGCCGCACGGGGACCGGGATCCCGGCCAGCTCGGAGACGGCCGCGGCCTGCCCGCCCGCCGCGTTGACCACCCAGCGGGCGCCGTAGCTCCCCCGCGAAGTCCGCACCCCCTGCACCGCGCCCCTCTCCGACAGGATCTCTTCCACCGACTCCTGGAACCGGAAGCGGGCGCCCAGCTTGACCGCGCGGCGGCAGAAGGCGGTATTGGCGAGGAGCGGCGAGGCCGAGCCGTCGTCCGGGGCGAAGGTGCCGCCGCGCAGGTCCTTCTCGGCGATGCCCAAGATGAGCGCGCGCATCCTCTCGGGGCCCACCCAATCGATGTTGAGCCCCAGCCCGCGCTGCACCTTGAGCAGGTCCTTGAGCGTGGCTTCGTCGCGCTCCGTGTAGACGGGGAAGGCGTAGCCGCCCCGGATCCATTCGATGTCGTCGCCGTGCCTCTCGCGCCAGGTGGAGAAGATCTCCAGGCTGCGCATGCAGGCCTTGATCTTCGACGGATCGGAGTGTGTGGCGCGGACCCCGCCGATGGCGCACTTGTTCTGGCCCTGCCCGGGCGAAGCGGCGGCCTCCAGGATCAGCACCTTGAGCCCGCGTTCCGCCAAGGACATCGCCAGCGGCGTGCCCACGCTGCCCGCGCCGATGATGATGACGTCCTGGTCCTGGGCCATGTTCAGAACCCGCTCCAGGAGGCCTGCTCTTCGGCCTCGGTGCCGCACTTCACGTTGGAGAAGGCCCCCAGCCGGGCCTCCACGAAGAGCGGGCGCAGGGTGAAGCCCGTGACCTCCCGCGGGTCCACCCCCTCGCTGCGGAAGACGCCCATGAGCAAAGCGGAGCAGGTCTTGGAGCCGCAGGCGCCCATGCCGGCGCGCGTGACGGCCTTGAGCTGGTTGAGGTCGCGCAGCCCCGCGCGGATCTCGCGGCGGATCTCGCCCAGGCTCACCCGCTCGCAGCGGCAGACGATGGTCTCATCGTCCGCCTTGGCCAGGTCCGCGGCGAAGCGCTCGCCCTCCTCGGCCGGGTAAAGGCGCAGGGAGGCCACGAGGTCCGCGGTCTCCGGGGAGGCCTGCACGATGACGATGAGGGTGTTCTCGGCCTTGAAGTCCTTGACGTCCAGGACCTCGCCCGGGCCCAGGTCCGCGCCCTCCCACCCGGTCAGGCGCACCTGGTCGCCCTTCTTCACCAGCCCGCGGCCGAGCTCGAAGGGCACGGCCACCGCTGGGCGCGCGGGGTCCTTGCGCCGGTCCACCAAGGTCACCGCCAGGCCGGGACAGATGATCAGGCACTTGAAGCAGCCGATGCAGTCCCCGGCGAAGCGCGGCAGGTCCATGATGCTGTCGCCCGCGAGCTTGATCGATTTCTTGGGGCAGACGGTCACGCAGGGGTTGCAGGGGATCTCCTGCCGGCAATGCAGCACCGGGTAGACGGCCCGGGAGTGCTCCTTGGCGGCCGGAGCCTGGGTCCGGCCGGGCCGGGACTTGAGCGCCTCCAGCCGGTCGAACCAGAACTGGGGCACCGGGGCGGACATCACCCCCAGGCTCTTGAGCACCTCGTGCGCGGTGATCTTGCCGCTGAACATGGCGGCGGAGGCTTCGGCGATCTCCCGGGCGTCTCCGCAGACGAAGGCCTCCATCCCGGCCTCCCGGGCCTGGTGGTGGAACTCGTCCACCGGGTTGAGCCCCACGGCGATGAGCAGGGTGTCGGCCCGGAAGGTCCGCTCGGTGCCGGGCAGGGGCCGGAACCTCCCGTCCACGGCGGCGATGGTGACGGTCGCGAGCGCGTCCTTCCCGTCGGCGCGGAGGATGGTGTGGCGGGTGTAGACGGGCACTCCCAGGCGCTTGATCTTGTCGGCGTGCACCTTGTAGCCGCCGCACTCCGCCTGCGCCTCGATCAGGCCCACCACCCGGATGCCGGCCTGCAGGGCGTGATAGGCGGCGATGAGGCCGACGTTGCCGCCGCCCACGATGAACAGCCTCTCGGCGGGACGCACGAGGTCCCGGTTGACCAGGGTCTGGAAGGCCCCCGCCCCGTAGACCCCGGGCAAAGTGTTCCCCGGGAAGGGCAGGGACTTCTCCCGCGCCCCCGTGGCGCTCACCACGGCCTTGGGCCGGATGAGGCAGTACTCCTCCCCGCGCAGGACCCCGACCTTGCGGTCGGAGAACACGGCCAGGCAGGTCGCGTCGGTCCAGGCCGTCACCGAGGGATATTCCCGGATCTGCTCTTCCAGCTTCTCGGCGATGTCGATGCCGCGGGTCCCGGCGTAGCAGTCCTCCACCGAGCCGAAGAACTTGTGCGTCTGCAGGACCAGCTTGCCCCCGAAGCGGGACTTGTCGTCGATGATCAAGGTGCGCACGTTGAGCTTGCCCAGCTCGACCGCCGCAGCCAGACCGGAGGGTCCGCCGCCGATGATGAGGACATCGACATCCAGCTCCTCCACCCGACCGAATTCCTGCACGCGGGCCAGGCGGGGCAGTCGGGCGGCGCCGCGCAGGGTCTCGACCTTCATGCCGGCGCGCACCGGCGTGATGCAGGACTTGACCGAGAGCCCGTCCACGACGACCGAGCACTGGGCGCACTGCCCGTTGGCACAGAACATGCCCTGGGCGGCGCCGTCCTTGGGGTGATGGCTGAAGACCTTGACGCCGTTGGCGAAGAGCGCGCTGGAGA
>MGTY01000070.1:11261-25867 GCA_001799695.1 Elusimicrobia bacterium GWA2_69_24 | reverse complement strand
GCCGTCGGAATCTCGAAGGGCGGCGACGGCGCAGCTGGCGGGCTGTTTTTTAGCGGCGGTCCAACGGGATAACTGTGCCCGGGCACAGTTATCCCCGCGATCCACAAGTGGGCGCAGCCGCGCGACAACTTCAGGACCGTCCGGCCCGCGTGTAGTGAATCATTAGTCCAATTACATTCGTCACCCCGACGAAAGCCGGGGTCCAGTCAGCAAATCGGGTTTCTGGAATCCGTTCCACACGCTGGCTACCGGCTTTCGCCGGTATGACGGCTTTTCAAATGTAAGGGTCTTCGTCCCGGCGGGGATAGCCTTGCCTGCGGATTCGGGCGGCGCCGCAGGCAGCGCCAGGAGTGTGCCCGGGCACAGTTGCTTAGCCGAGGATCGGGGGTCGCCCGCAGCCTTGACTTGCGGTTCCCGTTTGGTTTAGATGGATGTGGCCCGGGACGCTCGGGCCCCGAGGAGGCGCCATGAAAGGCTGGACCGGGAACATCCTGCGCATCGATCTCACCAAGAAGACGTTCCGGATCGACCATTTCACCGAGGAGTTCGCCCAGAAGTGGATCGGCGGCCGCGGCTTCGCCCTGAAGATCCTCTGGGACGAGCTCAAGCCCGGCGTCGATCCGCTGGGCCCGGACAACAAGTTCCTGGTGGTGCAGGGCCCCATTTCCGGCGTGCCCATGCCCAACAGCGGCAAGACCATCGTGGCGGCCAAGTCCCCCCTCACCGGGACCTACGGCGACGGGAACCTCGGCACTCACGTCACCATCCAGATGCGCAAGGCCGGCTACGACATCCTGATATTCGAGGGGAAGGCCGCCGCGCCCACCTACGTCTGCATCCAGGACGACCAGGTGGAGTTCCTGCCGGCGGAGCACCTCTGGGGCAAGGGCACCTACGAGGCCCAGGCTTGGCTGGAGCAGAAGTACGGCAAGACCGCCGGCATCCTGAGCATCGGCCAGGCCGGGGAGAACCTGATCCGCTACGCGGTCGTCCGGAGCATGGAGGGCCGGGCGGGCGGCCGGCCGGGCATCGGCGCGGTGATGGGCTCCAAGAACCTGAAGGCCATCGTGGTCAAGGGCACCAAGGAGATCCCCCTGGCGGACCCCGCGGCCATGAAGGCCCGGGGCGTGGGAGACCTCAAGAAGGTCGGCGCCATGGACAAGAGCTCCAAGTGGTCGGTGCAGGGGACCAACGCCGTGCTCTCCTGGTGCAACGAGATGTGGGCCCTGCCCGTGCGCAACATGCGCAAGTCCCACTCCGACGAGGCCTGGAAGCTCGACGGCCAGCGCACCAGCGACGCCCGCGTGGCCACCTACGGCTGCCCGCACTGCACCATGCGCTGCGGCATCGCCATCCATGACCAAGAAGGACACGAGTCCGAGATCGACTACGAGAACGTAGGGATGCTGGGCCCGAACCTCGAGATCTTCGACATGAAGCAGATGGCCTCCTTGAACTACATGTGCGATGACTTCGGCATGGACACCATCTCCGGCGGCTCCGCCCTGTCGTTCTACGCGGACGCCATCGACCATGGGGCCACGACCGGCGACTTCAAGTTCGGCGACGCGGAGCGGGCCAAGCAGCTCCTGCGCATGGCGGCCCTGCGCGAGGGCGTGGTCGGCAACCTCCTCGCCGACGGCAGCCTGCGCATGGCGCGCGAGTTCGGCCACGGCTCCGAGTCCTACGCCATCCAGTGCAAGGGGCTCGACCTCTCGGCCTACAACTGCAAGTACGTGCCCGGCCAGGCCCTGGCCTTCGGCACCAGCGCCATCGGCGCCCACCATAAGGAGGCCTGGATCATCACCTACGAGCTCAAGAACTCCGAGCGCGGCGCCTACGGCCGCGACAAGGCGCAGAAGGTCGTGGACCTGCAGCGCATCCGGAGCTCCATCTTCGAGTCCCTTCCCATCTGCCGCTTCCCCTGGATCGAGCTGGGCTGGGACCTGAAGAACTATCCCGAGTACTTCAACCTGGCCACGGGCTCCAACTGGACGCTGGAGGATTTCACCAACACCGGCGACCGGATCTACGCCCTGCTCAAGGCCTTCTGGGCCCGGGAGAACCCGCAGACCACCCGGGTTGACGACTACCCGCCCCGGGTCTATTTCGACCCGGCCAACGCGGAGAAGGAAGGCCCCACGGCGGGGAAGGTCCTGGAAGTGGACAAGTACGACGCGCTCCTGTCCCACTACTACGACATCCGGGGCTGGGACGAGCGCGGGGTGCCGACCCGCAAGACCATGGAGAAGGTGGGGCTCGCCGAGGAAGCGGCGGAGCTCGCCCAGGCCACCCAGGTCACTTGAAGGTCCGGGTCGTCTTGATCGGCCACTTCATCGACCGTTTCGGTTTCAAGGAACGGGAGCTGGAGCTCCCGTCCCCGTGCCAGTTCCGGGACGTGGCCGCCGCGCTGAAGCTGCGGAAGATCCCGCATGTCGCGGCCAAGGACGGGGTGGGGATACGGCCTTCCCAGCTCCTCGCCGACGGCGACCGGGTGATCATAGCCCCCGTGTTCTCGGGCGGCTGACTGATAGAGGAGAGACCCATGCGCTGTGCTCTGTCGCTGCTGCTGCTGATCGTCCTGTCCGGCGTTTCCGTCCGCGCCGACGAGGGGATGTGGACCCTCGACAACCTCCCCCTCCAGCGCCTCCAGGAGCGCTACGGGTTCGCCCCCTCGGCCGCCTGGCTGGAGAAGGTCCGCCTGGCCTCGGTGCGCTTCAACGACGGCGGCTCGGGCGCCTTCGTCTCGCCCGACGGGCTGGTCATCACCAACCATCACGTGGCCCTGGGCCAGCTCCAGAAGATGTCCGATGAGAAGAAGGATTTCGTGCGGGAAGGGTTCTTCGCGCGCCGCCCCGCCGAAGAGCGGCCCTGTCCGGACCTGGAGCTCAACGTCCTGGTCTCCACCGAGGACGTGACGGCGCGCATACTCGCCGTCATCTCCTCGACGGCCGCGGAGGCGGTGCAGAACGTCCAGCGCAAGGCCGAGATGTCGCGGGTGGAGAAGGAATCCTTCGACCGCACGGGACTGCGCTCGGACGTGGTGGAGCTCTACCACGGCGGGCAGTACCAGCTCTACCGCTACAAGAAGTACACCGACATCCGCCTGGTCATGGCCGCGGAGGTGCAGGCGGCTTTCTACGGCGGGGACTTCGACAACTTCGTCTTCCCCCGCCACGATCTCGACATGGCCTTCTTCCGGGCCTACGAAGGCGGCAAGCCCGTGCGTTCTCCCGCTTATCTCCGCTGGAGCGCCCGCGGCGCCGCCGACGGCGAGCTGGTCTTCGTCTCCGGCCATCCCGGGTCGACGGATCGGCTCAAGACCGTCCGCCAGCTCGAGTTCATCCGCGACACGGTGCTGCCCGAGCGCCTGCGCGGCATGGTCCGGCGGCGCGGCGTCCTCCGGCAGTACTCCGCGTCGGGGGCGGAGCCCGCGCGGCGCGCCCGCAACAAGCTCTTCGGCCTGGAGAACTCCTTCAAGGCCCTCAGCGGCGCCCTCCTGGGCCTGCAGGACGCCAAGCTCATGGCCGCGAAACGGGCCGACGAGGACGCCCTGCGCGCGGCCGCGGCCGCGCGGCCGGAGCTCGCGCCGGCGGCGCGGATGCGCCCCGGTCCTGCGCCGACTCAGGAATTGCCTGAGGCGCATGGGCCGGCGGCCTCGGCCTGGGACCGCATCGCGGCCATGCAGGACAAGGCCGCGGCGCGCTACCCGGACCTCATCTTCCGCGGCACCGGCGATTCCAAGCTCGCGGAGTTCGCCCATGCCATCGTCCGCTGGGTCGCGGAGGTGGAGAAACCCAACGACGTCCGGTACCCCGAGTTCCGCGAAACCGCCCTCGATTCCCTGCGCTTCCGGACCTTCTCCCCGGCGCCGGTCTACCCCGACCTGGAGGAGCGTATGCTGGCCCTGGATCTCGCCGAGTCGCTCGACGAGCTCGGCGCCGCGCATCCCTACGTGATCGCCGCCCTGGGCGGCCTGACGCCCGAGGGGAAGGCCCGGGAGCTCATCGCCGGGACCGGCCTGGCCGACCCGAAGGAGCGCCGCAGGCTGGTGGAGGGCGGCGCCGCGGCGGTCGCCGCTTCCACGGACCCGCTCATCGTCTGGGCCCGAGGGCTGGACCCCCTCTACCGGGAGCTGCGCAAGTGGCGGGAGGACGAGCTGGAGAGCGTCGACGCGCTGGAGGGCGGGCGCATCGCCCGGGCGCGCTTCGCGGTCGCGGGCAAGTCCGCCTATCCCGACGCCACCTTCACCCTGCGCCTGTCCTACGGCAAGGTCGCCGGCTACGAGGAAGGCACCACGCGGGTCCCCTACAAGACCACCTTCCACGGCCTCTATGACCGCGCCGCTTCCTTCGCAGGGAAGCCGCCCTTCGACCTCTCCCCCTTGGAGGCCGCCCGGAAGGGTTGTGTGGACCTCGACACTCCGCTGGATTTCGTCACCACCAACGACATCATCGGGGGCAACTCCGGCAGCCCGGTCATCAACCGGGAGGGCGAGTACGTGGGCCTCGTCTTCGACGGCAACATCCCCAGCCTGGTCGGCCGCTACGCCTACTCCGACGAGCGCAACCGCGCCGTGGCCGTGCACTCGGCCGGCATCCTCGAAGCCCTGAGCAAGGTCTACCGGATGCGGCGGCTGGTCAAGGAATTGCGGGGCGCGCGATGAACCCGGTGCCGCGCCTGACGGCGGTCGGACGCGGGCTGTCCTTTTGGGCGGCGGTACTGGCGGTCGGCTGCACCGCCTCCCGGCCTGCCGCTCCGCTCCTCCGGGTGAGTCCCGCGGCATTGCGGCCCGCCCTCCCGCTCGCGAAGCTCGCTCCCATGCCGTTCATCGCCGCCTACGAGGTCTTCCGCGATTCGGCGCCGGCGGTCTGGGGGCATGGGATGCGCTTGGGCGCCTCGTGGCGCCTGAATCTGCCGGAAGGCGCCGCCCTCAGCGGTCTCGCCGCCGTCCCGCGCGAAGGGGTCCTGGTCGCCCATTCGGTCCCCGAGGGGTGGAACGACGTGCTGCGGCGGCTGGACCCGGCCGGCCAGGAGGCCGCCGCGGGACCTTTCCCCCGCTACGTGCGCGGCTTGGACATCCTGGGAACAGGCCGCGACGCCGTCCTGCTCGCCCATGAGATGTACCGCGTGCAGGTCCTGTCCTGGGACGGCCGCCCCCTTTGGGCCACGGAGAAGACCGGGGCCCAATTCGCGGCGGCCGATCTCGATGGAGACCGCCGGCCGGAACTGCTGGCCGCCGGAGGCTACACGGGAGAGGTGGCCGCGTACGACCGCGAGGGCAAGCCGTTGTGGACGCGCGCGGATATGGGCCATATCTCGGACCTGGCCGGGGGACGTTTCCTGCTGGGGCCCGCCGACGGCGTAGCCGTGCTCACCGCCGGCCCCCGGGAATCCGGCGTGACCCTGTTGGACTCCAAAGGGAAGACCTTGGCCTCCTTGGCCGAACCGTGCGCCCCCTTGGCGGGGACGGGTCTCGACCGGAAGGGCGGGACGGCGCTCCTGGCCATCCTCTGCTCGGGGCACGGGGCCGAGAGGCTGCGCCTCAAACTGCTCGAGGCCGCGGAGGGAGCCCTGCGCGTCGTCGGCGAAAACGTCCTGGGCTGGTCCGAGCTCTCGGCTCTGCGCGCCGCGGACCTGGACGGGGACGGGGCCGACGAACTCGTGCTGGGCACGACCGCCGGCTGGGTGCTGGTCTACTCGAACCGCGGCGAATGGCTCTCGGAACGCCATTGGTTCGGCCGCATCACGGACCTCGCCGCGGGAGACGTGGACGGCGACGGACGCGAAGAGGTCGTCGTCGGGGTCGGCGGGCATGAGCCGGCCGTCTATCTGGTCCAGGTCGAGCCCGGGTCGGTTCGCCCGGTCGTTCCTTAGGGGGCGAAGACGTAGAGGACGTCGCCCAGGGCGTCGGCGGTGCGGGTCCACTTCTCGGCGTCCGTGCCGGTCTGCCAGGCATCGGGCAGGCTGGCGGCGTTCTCCACGCCCTCGAGTATCCAGGGGGTGTAGAGCACCGCGCAGGTCGTGTAGTAGGCGGCCTGCGTGACGGTCAGGGCGGCGGGGACGGCCGAGGCGGAGAAGACCCCGACCCCGGTACCGGCGGCGGCCGCGCCCTGCAGGCCGGTCACCCCGGCGCCCAGGCCCCAGGTCGCCCACACCACCGGGTTCAGGACGTATTCCCCGGCGCCCTCGGCCACGGTCGTGAGCACTCCGGCGGCGGTCAGCCCGGCCTTGGCCCAGCCCTTGGATTCCCCGGCTTCGGTGAGGATGCGGTGGCCGTAGGTGCCGGCCCCGAATTGCCGCAGGCCGGCCATCATCTCGGTCTTGGAGAGGGGCGTCGCCATCATCTTGGCGTAGGTCTGGGAATCGGTGGTTTCCTTGGTGAACCCGGCCTGCGAGAGTCCCTTCTCGCGCAGTTCCAGCGCCTTGGCTGAGACCTTCTTCTTCTGGCCCGCGGTCAGGCGGGAGAGGTAGCCGTCGTCGTCGAGGAGGAGCTTCACCCCGGAGTTGTTGGCGTAGCCCCCGGCGGCCTCGAGGCCCAGCGCCTCGTTGCCCGACACCGCGTAGGCGATCTCTTCGACGCCGGAGACGACGCCGTTGTAGAGGGTCCCCCCCACCCACTCGCCGCCCTTGAGCACGTGCCCCACCACCGGGGTGTCGTAGATGGCCTGGCCGATGACCCCCAGGGTCGAGGAGCCCGGGGCCTTGGTGACGGTGGAGTGCTTCTTCTCGGAGCCCGCCGCGGCGCAGCGTCCGGAGGCCAGGTCGCCGGTGCAGTGCACGCGGTCCACGAAGGTGTCTTCGAGCGTCTTCTGGGACTTGAAGAAGCCCGCCTTCTTGATCTCGACCGTGGTCCGCCACTGCTGGACGTCCCCGTCGGCCAGGTACTCCTTCCAGCGCCGGGGGTCGGCGCTCACCTTGCCGTCGGGGCCGACCTGGGTGGGCCGGGTCACGATCAACCCGAGCTGGCGCTTCCCGTCGAAAGTCGTGGACCAGTCGAACTTGGCGCTCTCGATCCGCGAGCCGCCGCCCTGCCGCTCGAGGACCAGGCTGAGTTCCCCGTCCTGGGTGAAGAGCAGCTTCACGTCGGCCCCGCCGCGGACCCGGTCGGCGGCCTCGTAGAGCCAGTGCTGGAGGGCGTTGGAGCGCCGGCCGCCCGCGTCGTCGAGCCCGAGGGCGGAGACGATCTCGGAGGCGGTCTGCCGGGAAACCGCCTCGCGCTCCCGGGGGGTCTTGGCCGTCAGTATGCTCTGGTACTTCGCCGCGTAGAGCTGGGTCCGGCCCTGGTTGTCCGTGGCCCGCGCCACGTGCGGGGAGACCACCTCGAGGGTGGCGCCGTTCGCCTGGGGGAGCCGGACCGGGTGGAACACGGCCCCGGTGGCCGCGTTCACCGACTTCTTCAGTTCGTCCTGCCAGGTCTTGCGCTCCGCGTTCCGGCTGCCGGTCCCGGGAAGGCTCGCCGCGCCTTTCCCCGGGAGCGGGACCGGGCGGGAGGCGAGGATGTTGGTCGGGACGGCGGAAGGATAGCGGCCGGAGACGTCCCCGCCGGGGAGCTGGGAGAGGATCCCGTTCCCCGCGCCGGCGACCACGAAGCCCTTCACTTCTCCCTTCTCGTCCTCCTTAAGTTCGGTGCGGGCGGCGGAGCGCTGGAGGACGATCAGCTCGGCCCGGATGACCTCGAGCCGGGCCAGCAGGGCGGTGCGCTCGCCCTGGTCCGCGGCCCCGGACTGGATGCGGGTGTTCCAGAGGGAGAGCTGGCCCCCCAGGAGCGGGAGGGCGACGGCCTTGTCGGAGCTTCCCTTGCCCTCGACCAAGAGGCACTCCAGGGTCCGCGCGGCCGCGGCGGCGGGGGCCGAGAAGCGGGCCGCATACTGCGGGGTCGTGCGGCAGGCGCCGTCCTGGAGCCGGATATGGATGAAATCGAGGCGGGTGCGCAGGGCCCGCTTCTCGACCGGGTCCTGGACGTTCTTTTCGATGCTCTGGCTCAGGCCGATGAGGAACCGGCCGGAAAGGGGCTTGGGGTCCTCGTTGAGCACCCGGTCCAGGGCCTGGCCCAGGTCCAGGGCCGCGGGGGAGCGGAGGGCGGCGACCTCGGTGCCGGTCCCGGGGACCACGACCCCGGCCAGGGCCGCGTGGGGGACCAGGATTGAGAGACCCAGGACGATCGCGAGGGCCTTCCCGGCGAGGATCCTGGGTCCTTCGGGCATCTTCATGCCTATGTTGTAACGGGAAAAGGCCCAGCTCGTCAGTGCTGGGGGGCCCAGCGCAATATGGGCCCTAGGACCCAGACGCGGAACCGGTGTAGAATATCCCCCTATGAGCCTGTCCCGGCTGCTCTTCCTCGCCGCCATCGCGGCTGTCTGCGCCCTCTTCCTGCGCCTATGGGTGCTGGAGGGGATCTACATCGCTTCCGGCTCCATGGAGCCCACCTTGAAGGTGGGCACGCACGTGGTCCTGGACAAGGTGACCTTCCGGTTCCGGGACCCCCGGCGGGGCGAGATCGTGCTCCTGCGCGAGCCCGTCCCCCCCCACACCGAGATGGTCAAGCGCGTCATCGGGGTCGCCGGCGACGTCGTCGAACTGCGCGCCAAGAAGGTGTTCCTCAACGGGAGCGCGGCGGAGGACCCTTTCGCGGCCCATTCCCGCCAGGAGGAGAAGCTGAAAGGGGACGACCTGGGTCCCTTCACGGTCCCGCCCCGGCACTTCTTCGTGCTGGGCGACAACCGCGACGAGTCCAACGATTCCTCGGTCTGGAAGGACCCCGACACCGGGGAGCCGGAGCCCTTCGTCCCCCGCTCCGGCATCCGCGGCAAGGTCCGCGGTTTCTACTGACCTTCCGGACGGCTCGTGATCCGTCATTCCGGCGAAAGCCGGAATCCAGCCTGTCCATAATCCGTCAGGCTGTCCGTAATCCGTCATTCCGGCGAAAGCCGGAATCCAGCCTGTCCATAATTCGACGGCTTGGGCGCCGCTATTAAAGATCGTCCGGGGGCGTCGTCGGGGTGTCGATCTTCTCGGCGCGGAAGTGGCGCGCCGCCCAGATATAGGCGGGAGTGATGACCGAGAACACGACGGCCAGCCAGAAGAAGCCGCTCGCGGGCCCCAGGGCGTCGAAGGCCCAGCCCGCGGCCATGAGCACGGCCATCCCGACCGCGCGCGCGAAGCCGTAGACGAAGCCCGTCACGGCCCCGAGTTCCTGCTCCGCGACGTGCGACTGCATGTAGGAGGCGCTGCCCAGTTCGTTGCCGATCATGGCGGCCGCGATGAGGAAGGAGACGGGCACCGCGACCCACGCGGTGGGAAAGAGGTAGAAGGCCCAGTGGGAAAGCGCGGCCACCGCGGCCACGATCAGCCAGTTGGAGATGCGGCTCTCGCGTCCCTTCCATTGCAGGTACCCGGCCCCGGCGAGTTCCCCGAGGTTCCAGGCGCCCAGCATCACCGCGGCCATGGCCGGGGTGTGGAGCACATGGGTCGCGAAGACCACGGCGATGAGGGTGTGGAAGATCTTATGTACGACGTTCAGGGGGATGTTGATGCCCACGATGAGGCGCAGGTGCGGGTCCTTGATGACGCGTTTAGCCCCGGCAAGGAAGTCGTGGAGCCAGGCCTTGATGCTCCCGATGGGTCCCAGTTTCTCAGCCGTCGGAAGAGTCGCTGCGCGAGTCGGCGAGGCGGCGGCGCGGCGCCCCGCGCCGAAGATGCGCCATAAGGCGAAGGCCGCGACCACCGCGAAGGCCGGGTGCATGTAGATGGCGGAGGTCGCGCCGATGGCGTGCACGAACCAGCCCGCCCCGAAGACGCCGGCCGTGGCCGCTATCTCGCGCCAGACGTAGAGCTTGCCGTTGAAGACCTTGAGCGCGCCCTCGTCGCGGCCCACGATCTGGGGCAAAGCGGCGCGGCGTCCCACGTCGAAGAGCTCCCCGGCCGCGCCGTTGAGCATGAACAGGGCGAAGACCGCCGGCATGGCCGCCGCGCCGCCCGTGGCCAGGAGGATGGGCAGGGCCGCGATGGCGGCGCCCTGGACCACGGCGGTCAGCACCATGGTCCGCACGGGACCGATGCGGTCCACGAGCGGCCCGCCGGTCAGGCCCGCGACCAGGGCGGCGATCTCGGCGGCCAGATAGAGGGCGCTGACGGCCACCGCGCCTCCGATCTGGGACAGGAGCAGGATGGGTACGGCCAGGTTGAGCGCCTCGATGGCGACCTTGATCCCGGCCACGCTGGCGGCGTAGGCGCGGAAACGGCGGCTCTGCTCCGGCGTGATCTGCGGTTCCGGGGCCGGCGTCTCGGCCGCGGCGGAAGTCGACTCGGAGGCCTGCCGTCCCTGCGCCAGTCCGGAGACGGCCGGGACCGGGGTCCGGGGGACCTGGACTTCATCGGCCGCGGCGTGGGTCTTGCGCCCGGAGAGGATGTCCGCGAGGCGTTGGCCGGCCGAATAGTGGGAGGACGGCGAGGCGGCGTCCCCGCGGATGGCTTCGAGCACCGGGGCCGCGGCGCGGCCCAGGGACTGGACCCGGGCGGATACCTGCCGGGGGGCCGCGGGGGCGTTCCCGGCGTCCGTGAAGGCTGCCGCGGCGGACTGCCGGGCGGTCGGCACACCGACAACGCCCGTTCCGGAGACGGCGGACAGCCCGGGACGGACTTGGAGCCCGGACCGGACCGCGGCGGAACCGGGGCCGGAGCGGAGCGCGGCCGAGACCGCGTTCGGGGACCCGATCCCCTGCAGTATGCCCTGGAGAGCGAAGGCCTGGGACTCGGTCCCGGCCATCCCGGCCCCGAGGGACGCGGCCGAGAACTGGATGGGAGACAGCGGGGCGACGGAGCCCTTCCCGAGGGAGGCGGAGACCGCTGCCGCGCCCGCGGCATAGGCGTCGATACCGCCCTGGGCGACCAGGAGTAGGCACAGTGCCGCGGACAGGATCCTCTTGGCCATCACCTATTAGGATAGGAGTTGCGCGCGAACCGGTGCTGGGGCCATGGGCCCAGACGGGGATTGGAATTGGACCCAGGTCCTCCCCCGTCCAGAGACCTGCCATCATACCAGTGTAGTGAGTTCAACGCTTCTCTACATTTTAAAAGCCGTCATACCGGCGCCAGCCGGTAGCCGGCGTGAGGAACGGATTCAAGAGACCTGTTTTGCTGCCTGGACCCCGGCTTTCGCCGGGGTGACGTCTGGCGCCTGGACCCCGGCCTTCGCCGGGGTGACGACTGCGATTGGACTTATCCCTCACTACCCGCGTTCGGCCGAGGCTATCGGCCAGGCGGCGGGCCCCGCTCGCTGAGGCGCCTGCGCCGGCGATCCGTTCCCGAGGGCGGCCCTTCTTTGTTATGATTGGGCCCATGCCACCGACGAACACCGACGTTCTCCTCGCCGACAAGCTCCTGGAGGCCAAGAAGAGCATCCTGGGCCAGCTCGGGCGGGTCATCGTGGGCCAGGACCGCGTCATCGAGGAGCTGCTCGTGGCCCTGTTCGCCTCCGGGCACTGCCTCCTAGTGGGGGTACCGGGGCTCGCCAAGACCCTGCTCTTGTCCAGCCTCTCCCAGATCCTCGACCTCCACTTCTCCCGTATCCAGTTCACGCCCGACCTCATGCCTTCCGACATCACCGGCTCCGAGATCCTGCAGGAGGACCCGGCCACCCGCTCCCGCGTGTTCCGCTTCGTCCCGGGTCCCGTGTTCGCGAACCTGGTGCTGGCCGACGAGATCAACCGCACCCCGCCCAAGACCCAGTCCGCGCTGCTGCAGGCCATGCAGGAATACCAGGTCACCGCCGGCGGGGAGACGCGCAGCCTGCCGCGCCCCTTCTTCGTCATGGCCACGCAGAACCCCATCGAGCACGAAGGCACCTATCCCCTGCCCGAGGCCCAGCTCGACCGCTTCTTCCTGCAGATCAACATCGGCTATCCCAGCGCCGAGGAGGAGCGGCGCATCGTGGTCGAGACCACGGGCGCCAGCCGCATCGAGCTGCGCAAGGCCCTGACCGGAGCCGAGGTCATGGAGCTCCAGGAGCTGGTCCGGAAGGTCCCCGTCCCCCCCTCCGTCCTCGACGCCGCGGTCCGGCTCTCCCGGTCCACGCGGCCCGAAGACCCCCTCAGCCCGGACTTCGTCAAGCGCTGGGTTTCCTGGGGCGCGGGGCCGCGGGCCAGCCAGGCGCTCATCCTGGGCGCCAAGTCGCGGGCCCTCCTGGAAGGCCGTTTGGCGGTGGACCAGGAGGACGTCGACCGCATCGTCAAGCCGATCCTCCGGCACCGGATCGTCCTGAATTTCCAGGCGGAGGCGGAGGGAGTCTCCGTCGACGCGGTGATCGACAAGCTCCTCGCCGCCTGACGGGGGAGGCATGCGGTATCTCGACCCGGTCGTCCTGGCCAAGCTGAAGAACCTGCGCTTCGACCTGGGGCGGCACATCTCCGAAGGGCACCTCGCCGGCCGTCACCGCAGCTCCCGCCGCGGCTTCTCGCAGGAATTCGCCGAGCACCGCGCCTATGTCGCCGGCGACGAGATTAAGCGGCTGGACTGGAAGGTCTACGCGCGCAAGGACCGCTTCTACATCAAGGAGTTCCAGGAGGAGAAGAGCCTCAAGACCTACCTGCTCGTGGACGCCTCGGGCTCCATGGCCTACCGCGGTTCCGGGCCGGAGTCCAAGTGGGAGCTCGGCAGCCGTCTCGCGATGTGCATGGGCTACCTCGTCCTGGCGCAGGGCGATTCGGCCGGGATGGTCACCTTCGACACGGCGACGCGGCGCTTCCTGCCCCCGCGCCAGCGCCTCTCCCACATCGAGCTCATGGACGAGGTCCTGGCCCAGACCACCCCGGGCGGGGAGACCGACCTGGCCGGGGTCCTGCGCCGCATCGTGGCGTCCTTGCCCCGGCGCTCGCTCATCATCCTGGTCTCCGACCTCCTGGGCGACGCCCACAGCCTGCTGGAGACCATGCGCGCCTTCCGCGCGCGCAAGCACCGGGTCTTCATCCTCCAGGTGCTCGACCGCCGGGAGCGCGACCTGGACCTCGAGGGCCCCGTCCTCTTCGAGGCCCTGGAGGGCCGGGGGGAGCTGCGCTGCGAGGTGGGCCTGCTCCGGGACTCCTACCGGGAGGCCTTCGAGCGCCAGCAGCGTCTGTACACGGCCTCCTTCCACCGCTCCGGGATCCATTTCGCGACGTTCTACACGGACGCCCCTTGGGAGCAGGGCTTGGCTCATTTCCTGGCGCGTCAGAGCGCCTCGGGGTAGCGCGCGATGCTGTCCTGGCTGCACCCGAACCTGCTCTGGGCCCTCCCCCTCGCGGCCGCGCCCGTCCTCCTGCACCTCATCTTCCTGCGCCGCGCCCGGCGGCTGCCCTTCAGCGACCTTTCCCTCCTGCGCGCGGCCTACTCCCGTTCGCTGCCCTCGTCCCGCCTGCGGCAGTGGCTGCTCCTGCTCCTGCGCGTGCTCATCCTCGCCGGGATCGTGCTGGCCTTCGCGCGCCCGGTCCTGCACCGGCGCACGGGCGCGGGGGAGGGCGAGGCGGGGCTCGACGTCGTCCTCCTCCTGGACACCTCCTGGTCGATGGGAGCGAAGGTCCGCGGCAAGACGCGTTTCGACCGGGCGGTCTCCGCCGGGGCGGGCCTCCTGGGGCTGCTGCGTCCGGCCGACCGCGCGGCCGTGGGCGCGTTCTCCGAGGGCCTGGAGAGCGAACTGAGCTGGCTGGAGGGACCCGCGGCCGCCGAGGAGTCCCTCCGGCTCCACCGGCTCGGCGCCCGCACGACGGACGCCTCCGCCGCCCTCGCCGCGGCCTACGGGTTCCTGGCGTCCGCCGACGCCGGCCGTCCCGGGCCCCGCCGCCGGCGGATCGTCGTGCTCCTCTCCGACGGCAGCGCGCATTCCCTGCGCGCCCTGCCCGGTCCCGGGGTCTCGGCCCTGACGCATTTCGACCCGGAGGTCCAGCTCCTCGGCCTGAGCCCGGACGGCCGCCTGGACAACGCCGGGATCCAGGAGCTGCGGCCCGCGCCGGAAGCGGAGGCCGGACGGCTCGCCCTGGCGGCGGCTCCCTACTACTTCGGCTCCGGACTGCGCGACACCCATGCGGACCTGTGGCTCCGGGGGCTGAAGCTCGATCCCCGAAGCCTCCAGCTCCGGGTCGGAGACGGGGCACCCTCGGTCTTCCGCTTCGCCGAGCCCCGGGACGGCGCCGCCTGGGGGCGCCTGGAGCTCCGGCAGGACGACCTCCCGGCCGACGATGTCTACTATTTCTCGATGCGGGTCCAGCGCAAGCCCAGGGTGCTCCTGCTCTACGGGAACCCGGATTTTCTCGGAGCCGGCAACGGCGGGTATTTCCTCAAGAACCTTCTTTCCGAGGGCGAGCGGCTCCCGTTCCGCCTCGACATCGCGGATTTCGGGCGTCTGGACCAGTTGCGCCTGGAGGAGTACGGGGCCGTCCTGCTCGCCGATTTCCGTTCCCTGCCCCCGGGGCTCCCCGAAGCCTTGGAGAAGTACGTGGCCCGGGGCGGAGGACTCTTCCTGCTGGCCGGGACGCGCGCGGAGCCGCAGACCTATCGCCCCCTCCACCGGCTCCTCCCCGCCGAGCTCGGCGCGGCGCAGGCCCTGACCCGTCCGCTCGCCATCCGTCCCGCGC
>MGTY01000070.1:0-11118 GCA_001799695.1 Elusimicrobia bacterium GWA2_69_24 | reverse complement strand
GCTACGGCGGGACCCAGCGCTGGCAGACCGTGACGCTCGGCCGACCCATCGTGCGCGTGTGGCGGCCCGGAGAGACGGTCCCCTCCCAGGTCCAGGTCCGCAGTCCCGGCGGGCGGCTCACCGCGCTGCTCGTCCGCGACCGGAAAGTGGAATACGCGCAGACCCGCGAGCCCGGGCTCTACACCATGGAGCCCCTGGGGCACGCCGCCGAGGCTCAGCCCGCCTCCGACCTGTCGACTGAGGTCTTCGCGGTGAACCTCGACCGCGCGGGTCCGGAGGGAGACCTCACTCCCGCCTCCCGTCCGCCCTGGACCGCCCTGCGTCCGGAGGCGCTCCGGGAGGACTTCCTGCGCGTCGTCTACGGGCGTGAGGTGCGCGCCTGGATGCTCGCGCTCGTCCTGGCCTTGACCCTGCTCGAGTTCCTGCTCAGCCGCCCTTTCCGCGAAAGGAAGCACCGCTCCGGGGGGGCCCCGTGAGGAAGCTCTTCCTGGCCGCGGCGCTGGCCGCGCTCCCCGCTGTCGCTTCGGCCCAGTATGGCGACCTCTTCGTCTGGGGACAGGTTCGCTACACGGGGGCGTGGGACCCCTATCCCGGCGTCCACGCCGAGGTGCTCAAGTTCCTCAACGAGGTGACGAGCGTACTGGAGGCTCCGGAGCGGCGGGCCGTGACGCTGCAGAGCCCGGAGCTCTTCTCCATCCCCTTCCTGGTGCTCACGGGCAAGCAGGCGCCGCCCACGCTCAGCGAGGAGGAGGCGGGCCGCCTGCGGGACTATTTGACCTCCGGGGGCTTCCTCTGGATCTCGGACGCCTCGGGCGTGGCGGGCAGCCCCTTCGACGCCTGGGTCCGCAAGACCCTGCGCGGCGTGCTCCCGGACACGGATCTGCGGCCCCTGGGTTCGGACCATGTACTCTTCCGGACCTTCTTCCTCATACGCCGCATCGGTGGACGGGCCATGGTCTCGGGGTCTCTTGAAGGCGTGGATTGGGGCGGGAAGACGGTGGTCGTCTACTCGCGCAACGACCTCCTGGGCGCCTGGGCCAAGGACCCCCTCGGCGGCTATCTGTACGAGTGCGTCCCGGGCGGCGAGGCCCAGAGGATGGACGCCCGCAAACTAACGCTCAACATCCTCATGTACGCCCTCACCGGCTCCTACAAGGCGGACGCCGTGCATCAGCCGTTCATCCTGGATAAACTCCGCTCGGGCCTCCCGTGATGGGCTTCGGCTTGGCCCTGGATTCGGGGAGTCTCGAGTGGGCCGCGGCCGGGGCCGCGGCGCTGGGCTATGCCCTGCTGTGGCCCTCCCTGCGGCGCCTGCCGCGCCCCGTCGCGGCGCTCCGCGCGGCCGCGGCGGCACTGCTCGTGCTGGTCCTGCTCAAGCCCGTCGTGCACACCCTGGAGCAGCGTTCCGTGAAGCCCCGCATCGCGGTCCTGGTGGACCAGGGGCCCGGGATGCAGGCGGTCGACGACACGGGAATCTCCCGCCTCAGCCGCGCGGCGCGCTGGCTCGTTTCCCACCGGGCGGCCCTGGAGTCCCGGGCCGAGGTGAATCTCTTCGCCGCGTCCGGGGGAGCCCGCCGTCTTTCCTGGGAGGACCTGGCGGGCCTGCGCCCTTCTCCCGGCGTCCTGGAGCCCGCCGCCGTATTCTCCGACGTGGTGAACTCGGGGCTGCCCGTCTCCCGGGTCTGGCTATTTTCCGACGGCGCCTTCGCGCCGGGCGCGGCCCTTTCCGGCGGGGGGAGCACGCACGGCGCCTTCAAGGACGGCGGCCCCAGGGCCGCCGCCGGCGGGGCGGCGCTGGACTCCCTCTCGGCCCCCCTCGACGCCTTCGGGGTGGGTCCGCAGCGCGAACTCCCTTCCGTGGCGGTCACCGAGGCCGACTCCCCCGATTTCGTATTCCTTCACAGCCGCTTCGCGGTCTCCGCCGCCGTGGAGGTCTCCGGCGTCGCGGGGCGCGAGCTGCGCCTGCGGCTGCTGCAGGACGAACGGACGCTTTCGGAGAAGACCTTCCGCGTGGAGCGTCCTTTCGAGGTCTTCCGCGCGACCTTCCCGGTCTCGGCCGACGGGCTAGGAAGGCAGTCCTTCCGCTTTGCAGCCTCCCTCGCCGACCGGAAGGCGGAGAAGTCCCTCAAGGCTTCCCGGGCCTTCCGCATCGAGGTGATCCGCCAGAAATACCGGATCATGTACCTTGCGGGCCGCCCCAGCATGGAGTACTCGCATCTGCGGGCCCAGCTGAAGGGCGACCCGAACCACGAGCTGGTCTCGTTCGTGATCCTGCGCAACCCGGAGGATTTCTCGCCGGTCCCGGACAACGAGCTCTCCCTGATCCCGTTCCCGGCCACGGAGATCTTCGTGGACACCTTGCCCCAGTTCGACCTCTTCATCCTCGAGAACTTCGCCTTCCACCAGTTCCAGCTCCCCGCCGCCTATCTGGAGAACCTCAAGCGCTTCGTGTCCCGGGGCGGGGCCCTGCTGGTCATCGGCGGCTCGCAGGCCTTCACCAAGGGCGGCTACCGCGGCTCGCCGCTGGAAGAGGTCTTCCCCGTCGCCCTCGTCCCCCAGTCGGACGACTTCATCCCGGGGCTCTTCAAGCCTGCGGTGGCGGCCCCGAAGCACCCATTCCTCCAGATGGCGGACACCCCCGAGGTCAGCCTCGGGCTCTGGAACTCCCTGCCGGCGCTGGACGGCTATACGCGCTTTTCCGAGGTTCGTCCGGGCGCCACGGTGCTCCTCGCACACCCCGCCGAGAAGACCGCCTCCGGAGCCCCCCTGCCCGTGGTCGCCGTGCGCGAGTTCGGCCGCGGGAAGGTCATGCTGGTCGGGACGGACTCCACCTGGCGCTGGAAGCTCGGCGGCGGCCTCGACTGGAAGCTCTCTTCGTTCTACGGGAAGTTCTGGAGCCGGGCGGTCCAGTATCTGACCGGAAGCCTGGAGCTCCCCAAGGTGAAGTTCAGCCCCCTGCCCGACCGCATGCCCGCGCGGGAGCCCGCGGTCCTGGCGCTGCACGTCTTCGACGAGCATTTCCGCCCGGTCTCCGGGGCCGAGCTGGACCTGCGCGTGGTCTGGACCGTGCCGGGCGGCGCCCAACGCTCGCCCGCCGTATTCGAGAGCGAGCCCGGCGTCTTCCAGGTCGAGCTCAGCCGGCTCGCGGAGGGGACGCACCGGGTCCGCGCCATCGCCCGGTACCGCGGCCAGCCCTGGGGCGAAGACAGCGCGGAGTTCCGCTGGGAGGGCGGCCGGGGCGACCTGACGCTCAACCGGCGCGGGCTCAAGGACCTGGCCTCCCGCCGCGGCGGGAAGTATTCCGATCTGCACCAGGTCGACCTGAATGCGGCGCTCGCAGCCCTCCCCCCCTCCCGCCGCGAACAGGGCGTCGGCTCGCGCCGGAACCTGTGGTCCTGGCCCGGCTGGCTGTGGCTCATCGCCGGTCTCCTCCTCTGGGAATGGCTGCTGCGCCGGCGCCGGGGCTGGCTGTAGCCGATGTTCAGCATCGATAACTATTTGCCAAGCGGGTCAATATTGAAATGGCGACCGTCTATCTAGGCTGAAGTTCCCCCGCGGTCCAGCAACATCTGATGATTATCAGTCTAGGATATGATCTTGGTGCATAATTTTGGGCTGCCCTCAATTGGACATTCGTGATGTATAATAGGAATTAATTTGAGTTCGTTTCGAAGGGGCGTTTTGTGGCTATTGCGGTCAGGGGTAAGGCAATGAATTCACCTCGATATGATTCCATTCGTGTGAAGGTGGCAACCAGCGTGCTGGTTGTTTCGCTGGTTGGGTCTGTTATAGGTGTTCGAGCCGAATCCAACAAATTGAATTTCGATCAGGGCATTAATGCCTCTGATGTTTTGGAAAAGGCACGTTCTGCGGCGAAACAAAATGGAGATCGCATTCAGGACGCGCATTCAGTACCGTCCATGCATGGTTCTCCAGACACAGCCTACGAGTACCCGGTAAAGCCGGGAACAAAGGAATGGAAAGCGTTTAGTAGTTCCGTGGAGATGCGAAAAGCCTGCCAGGTCCCCGAGACGAGTCTTCACGGGATGTCAACTCCCGCTTTGATAGAAAGCGTTTTAAACTATCCATTATTTGGAGATATGCACCTCTACAATAGCCTACAGAAAGGATTTGAGGCCGTAACGGCTCGATTTAATGGCATTCAAGAATTATTGAAACGCAGAGATGCGGGGTCAGTATTGTTGGCGAGATACCGCACAATGGATCCCGCCGCCATTAGTCAGCGTTCCACTTCTGTGGAGAAGGGGGCTTTTGTTTGGAGTTTTAACATTATCGAAATCCTGCTTGCTCAAGATGCAATTCAAGCAAGTATGACCGAACCAGAGCGGCGCAAATTGCGGACGGATGCTCTTGCGAAATACAAAATAAAGAAGGCCATAACGAACGCATCCAGTGGCTATGGGGCAGACAGTCTGGAACTTGGCTTACTGCTTGCGGATGGACGATCTCCTGCGACATCAGCATTGCGTTCTGACACCCCTGCCACAGACGTGGAAACGCCGAGGGGAAGTCCGGTTGATAATGCCTGGCATTATGATGAGGCTCCACAAAACGTGTTGGATCAGGCGGAGGCATATGTCGTAAAGCAGTTTCCAGATGCAATCCGACTGGCACCTGCTACAAGGAAATATAATTGCCATTCATATGCCTGGTGGAATCAGACCGCCTCATCCAATACTGTATGGATAAATAGCCCGGGTCAGCGAATATTCTGGGAAGATGGAAGTTATTATCGATGGAGCGGGCGCACTTGCGGTCCGTGCACTTCTGCCGGTTGTAATATCGAGCTAAATTCCCAATTATGGTTTGATAGCAGTGGCGCATGTGTCGGGGAGACCACGTTCAATGGAGAGGTGGTCCCTGGCGGGAAAGTTGCATGGGAGATAATCACCTCAGGCGGAGGTTCCAAAAACAATTTGGCGAAAGGTGTTGCCGCAACTTCTGATCTGAAGGGATCACGCAATCCGAAACCGACGCCGACTCACTCTTGCAAGGTCAAATTCAACGGTGAAAGGTTGGAACTTAAAAAGCCAAACAACTATGCGCGTATTACCTATCAAGTAAGAGAGGATTGCTCTGTGGCCTTGGATAGTGTTGTCTATTCGGCAGAGGGACCATCGATGGACCAAGGCAATCCGAACGCTTCGGAACGTGGAGTCAAGGCTTCCAAGGATATGATCGCTCGATCATCATTGCTAAGCAAGGCATCATATTCCTGCACACTCAACGGATGGGAAGAGGATGCTGCCGGTGCGCGTATGGTCACGATGCAAAACGAAACCATTTGGAATACTGACGCTGATGGGATTACGGACGGCACTGTGTATGGATATGCATACACGGATTTGCCCTGGTGGTATATTCCAGAGAAACCGGCCGTTGATATTTACTTTACCAGTGCATATGACGGCATTTCCTATGCTAAAGATGGTTTCTATTGCAAACTGCCTCCCTTGACTCATGGCATGAAGCTTAGTTACAGCAAAGACGACCATTCCGCGATTTACGTTAGCGGTGATGATCCGTCTATCAAGCCCGAGTCCAGCTACTGCCGTTCAAAATGGGGCATGTGCCCGCTCGTTGAGCATAAATGCAATTATAGTCCCTATGATTCAACCGGGATAGCGGTTTATACTCCATCTTCCGAATGATGAATCCCATAGATCGACACTATTTTCGGTTCCGGACTGAATATGCCATAGTCATCGGGGCAGTCATTTCAATGGCTTGTGCTCGATATTCTATTGGTGCCGGTTCTGGCGACATCTATGAATATCCAGTGAAGCCAGGGACATCTGAATGGAAAGCACTACATAGTTCAGCGGAGATGCTGAAAGTTTGCCAGATCCCGGAGAAACTTCTTCGCAGAATGTCCACGGCGGGCTTGGTGGAAACCGTATTGAACTATCCGCTATACGGAAATATTCACGCTCACAATAGTTTGCAGCAGGGATTCGAGGCCGTAACTTCTCAATTCAATGGTCTTCAGGAACTGCTGAAACGCCGCGATGCCGGGACTGTGCTGTTGTCGAGATACCGCACGATGGACCCCGCTGTTATTAATCGGAAGCCCACTTCCGTCGAGAAAGGGACTGTTATATGGGATTTTGAAAACGTCGAAATACTGCTTGCGCAGGATGTCATCCTCGGCAGCTTTACGGAAAAGCAGCGGCAGGATTTGATTCGGGTAACTCTTGAAAAATACCAAGCAAAGAAACTCACGGGGGAATCTGGTTTCAGTATCCAGCCTGGAGTTTCGATTCAATGCGGTACCGCATTGGTGTTGGGGCGAGCTTTGCTGCAAGAGAATTACTTGCCTTTCAAACAGACGCAGCCGATGGATATGACGCCGAAAGACTTTATTAGTAAATGCGGGGCTACGAGTTATTCCACCATAGAGGATATTGCGGGACACACGCAACAATTTCTTTCGACGAAGTAGGCATCGGTCCTGGATTGAATTCCCCTCCGCAATCCCATCGCGCCTGAACTTAACCGACGACGGCATTTTGTAAAAATGTGGACTCGCCCGAACATGAGCAATAGACTTCCACCGTTTTACCGACGCGCAGTAGCACCTTCTAGTGAAACTCTTGATGGATTTACAGTGGGTCTGGACGTAGGATCGGCCGTCTGAAATTATGGAAGGCCGGCTACTAAACAGCGGCACCTGCTTTGCGAATGGCTGCTGCGCCGGCGCCGGGGGTCAACTTAGTGGAATCACTGGACGATTCCAATAAGTCCACTAAGTTGACCCCTGGCACCGAAGCGGCCGCGGTCGCGGGGGTCTTCTTCTGCCTGGGGCTGTGGGGGATGGCGCCGTCGGTCAGCTTCGGCGACTCGGGAGAGTTCATCGCCGCCGCGGCCACGCTCTCGGTGCCCCATGCTCCCGGCTATCCCCTCTACTGTCTCCTGGCCCGGGCCGTCGGGACCATGTTCCCCTGGGCCACCTGGGCGTATCGGGTGAATCTCCTCTCGGTCCTCTGCGGGGCGGGAGCCATGGGCTTCTTCTGGGCCGCGCTGCGCCGCGCCCGGCTGCATCCGGCCGGGGCGCTGCTCGGCCTCGTCGTGCTGGGCCTGAGCCCCCTGCGCCTGCACACCTCCCTGCAGGCCGAGGTGTTCTCGCTCAACGACCTGTTCGCGGCCGCCGCGGTCTGGATCTTCGCCTGCTATCGCGGCCGGGTCTTCCAGGACCGCCCCATGGCCGCTCTGGGGCTGTGCCTGGGACTGGGCGGAGCCAACCACCACACCCTCGCCTTCATGGTGCCCGCCCTGCTCGTCTCCGGCTGGCTCCATTCCCGGGAAGACCCCCCCTCGCCCGCGCGCCTGGCGCGCAGCGCCGCCCTGCTCCTGGCGTTCACGGGACTCGGCCTGCTGACCTACGCGTACCTGCCCCTGCGTGCGCGGCTGTCCCCCCCGCTGGATTGGGGCCACCCGGTCGATCTCCAGCGCTTCCTTCATGTCCTGCTGCGCAAGGACTACGGCTCCTTCTCCCTGACCGTCGAGGGCGCGTCCGCGGGCGGCTGGAGCGGCCTGCAGGCTCAGGCCGCCCGCTATCTGAGCTCCGTGGGCTCGGAACTGGGACCGGCGGGGTTGCTCCTGCTCCTCCTGGGCCTGTTCGCGGCGGCCCGCCGCCTTCCCGGCCGGGGCGAGGTCGGCTGGCATCTCCCGGTCCTGCTGATCCTGATGACCGGCCCGGTATTCCTCATGCTCGGCTCGCCTCCCCTCGATCCCCAGACCACGGGCGCCCTGCAGAGGTTCCAGCTCATGTCTTTGCTCGGCCTGGGCTGGCTCGCCGCGGTCGGCGGAAGCTGGCTGGCCTCCCAGGGGCGGAGCGGTCTCGTCGCGGCGGCGCTCACCCTCGCGGCCGCGCCGCTGCCCTGCGTCCTGCGCTCCGCGTCCTGGCATCAGCGCACGGACCTCGCCGCGCTGGATTACGGGCGCAACCTCCTGCGCACCCTCCCCCCCCGCTCCCTCCTCTTCATCGACGGCGGCGACGACACCTTCTACACGCTGGCCTATCTGCTGTACGGCGAGAGGCGGCGGCCCGATATCGAGCCGCACGACCGGGGCGGCCTGGTGTTCCCCAGCCCCTATGGCCCCGACTTCCGGCGCCTCACCGCCGAGGGCAAGACCGAACGGCGCCGCGAGGTGGAGGCCGCCGCGGCGCGGGGTAGCGGCCGTCCCGTCTTCTATTCCACCCTCGACGAGAACATCCTGCCGGGTTTCGAGCTCCCCCTGTGGGGTCTGCTCCGCCGCGTCGGCGGGAGCGGCTTCGCGGGGGACCGGCGGCCGGCGGATTCCCCGACCGGCCCGGTCCTGTGGGACTCCTACGTCGATAGGACGGAGGGATCCAAGGCCCAGGCGCATTACCGCTACCGCGCCCTCGTCCCGGTCTATCCCGTGATGCGGGGGCTGGCGGACGCGGCTCGGGGCGATTACCCGCGGGCCCTGCTGCGCCTGCGTCTCGCCGATGCTCTGGGGCCGGACGTGCGCTGGGTCCGGCCGAGCGTTTCCCAGGCCGCGCAGTGGATCGGGTTCCTGGCTTCCCTGCGCCAGGATTGGGAGCCTGCCGGGCAGGCCTTCCTGCTGGCCACCCAGGTCCAACCCGAAGCGGCGGACAGCTGGTTCAACCTGGGAGTGACCCTGGACAAGCGCCGGCGCTACGGGGAGGCGGAGTCGGCCTACCTCCGCGGCGTCGCCCTGAACCCCTCCTCGTTCCAGGCTTACTATAATCTCGGCGCGCTCTACTGGGGACAGGGGCGCTGGAGCGAATCGATGGACTGGTTCGAGAAGGCGCATTCGTTGCAGCCGGAAGAGACCGGGGCGGCCCGCTTCGCCGAGCGCGCCCGCCGCGCCGCGCGCGGGGAGGCGGCGCCGTGATCAAGAGGGCGCCGCTCGTCGCGTTCTTCGCCTTCTTCGCGCTGTATCTCTGGACCATGCCTCCCGGTCTGGCTCCCTACCGCGACACCGGGGAGATGGCCCTGAGCGCCCACACCTTGGGAGTCTCCCATCCGCCCGGCTACCCGCTCTACATCCTGCTGGGCCGCGCCTGGGACCTGTTCCCGTTCGGGGTCCCCGAGCATTCCCTGAACCTCCTGTCCGCCTCGGCCGCGGCGTTGTGTCTGGCCCTGCTGCTGCGGGCTCTCGCCGGGGCGTGGGGACTGTCCGCCGCGGCCGTGGCCGTGGTCCTGCTGGGGACGAACTCCACTTTCTGGAGCACGGCCCTCGTCCAGGAGATGTACAGCCTGCATCTCCTGCTGGCCTGCGTCCTGTGGTCTTTGGCCCTGGAACTCCGCCGGGAGTTCCGCCTGCGCCTGTGGTACGCGGCCGCCTTCCTCTATGGGCTCTTCCTGGGCAACCGGACCGACCTCCTGTTGTGGGCGCCGGGACTGCTCATCCTGTCGCTTCCCCTCTCCCTGCGGGAGGCGTCGGGCCGGGAGCGTCTCGCCTTCGCGGCCCGCACCGCGGGCTTCCTCGCGCTCGGGCTCAGCATCTATCTCTACCTGCCCCTGCGCTCGCTGCGGGGGCCCTGGCTGGATTGGAACCATCCCGCGCAGTGGAACAACCTGCTCGGCTCCCTCACCCGGCGCGGCTACGGCGGGACGCTCGACCTCATCTCCAAGAACTACGCGCCGGGCGCCATGTTCCTTCCCAACCTCGCGGTCTACGCCCGCCACCTCTGGCATTGCTTCGGCGCGGTGGGTCTAGCCTTGACCGTATGGGGAGCGGTCGCCGCATGGCGGGAGCCCGATCGCCGGCGCTTTTGGGGCACGGCGCTGCTCTTCCTGCTCGGGGGTCCGGTGTTCCTCTTCCTGGCGAACATGCCCCCCAACCCGCACGCCCTGGCCATCGTCGAGCCCCACTACCTCCTCGCTGATTTCCTGCTCTGTGTCTGGGCGGCCGAGGGGGCTTTGGCCTTGAAAGGGTCGCTGCCCTCGGCCGCCGCGCTGATCCCGGCCGTCCTCCCGGTTCTCGTCCTCATCCAACCCTTCGCGGGCGGCCGCTGGACCGAGATGGACCGGCGCTGGAACCTGCTCGGGCACGATTACCCGCGCAACGTGCTCCGCTCCGCTCCGCCCGGGTCCATCGTCGTGGCCAAGAAGGACGTGCAGATCTTCGGCCTGTGGGACGCGCACCGGGTGGCCGGACTCCGTCCCGAGGTCGGCATCGTCGCGCAGGGCCTCGCGCACAGCCCTTGGTACCAGCGCTCCATCGCGCGCCTGGACGCCCCGGGCGCGGCGTTGGGCCGGCTCGACACGGCGGAGGAATGGGGCCGCTTCACGCAGGCGAACGCGGGGAAGGTCTACGCGACGACGGACGTCGAGCTCCCGCCCGGCGTCACGATCGGCCCTCCCTCCGGCCTCTTGTCCCCCCTCTTCCCGGCGGAGGGCGCGGACGCGGCCCCCTGGGAGTTCCTGATCCGCCGCGGCGAGTACCGCTACGACGCCCGGCCGGACTTCTTCACCGCGGACCTCGTGGAAGCTTACGCCGTGTCCCGCTATCGCCTCGGAGCCCAGTTCCTCGAGCGGGGAGATGCGGCGGCGGCCCGCCGCTGCCTGCGGGAGGCCCTGGCGATGAAGGCGCTCTTCCCCGAGGCGGCATCCTATCTCGCCTTCCTGGACTACCGCGGCGGAGACTTCGCGGCCGCCGTGCGGTCCTATGAACTGGCGGACGGCCTGTACGCCGAGACCCTGGAGCTGGCGCGGCGCTACCACACCCTTCCGGACGCCGTGCGCGGCATCGCGGGCGCGGCCGCCGACGTGCGCCTGAACCTCGGGGTGGCCTACGAGAAACTGGGCCGTCCGGCCGATGCGGAGCGGATGTACCGGGGCGCCATCGAGCTGCGTCCGGACGGAGCCCGGGGACACTTCAACATCGCCGTCCTATACTGGAACAAGGATTGGCCTACCGTCGCGGCCGAGCTCGAGGCGGCGCTGCGGTTGGATCCGGGCAACGAGGAGACCCGGCGCTACCTGACGGCCGCCCGGTCCCGCCTAAGGGCTCGTTAAGAAATAAGTGGCATGATTCGCCGGGTGCGATTTTGGAGCGAGCCGAAGCGATGCGAGACGCGCAGGCCTTAAGGCCTGTAAGTCG
>MGTY01000069.1 GCA_001799695.1 Elusimicrobia bacterium GWA2_69_24 | reverse complement strand
TGCGGGCCTGGGATTGGCGCCCGGCAGCGTCCCCCTGCTCAACACCCGGGCCATGGCCTTGAACCGTTTGCGGGACTTCTCGGAGGGGTTCCGGGACGCGGCGGCGGCCATCGGGCTGCAGCCCCAGAGCGCGGCGGGCTACGTCAACCGGGCGCACTCCGAGTCCGGCCTAGATCGGCGCGGGGAGATGCTGGAGGACCTGCGCCGGGCCGCGGAGCTGGACCCCAAGTTCCGCGAGAAATACGAGGCCGCCGTCCGGCTTCCCGAGGATTCCGACACGGCCCTGTTGTTCGACGACCTCGTCGGTGCCGGGGGGGCGGCGGCCGCGGCGGAGGCGCCGGCGCGGCGTTCCCTGCCCCTATGGCCGTTCGCCCTGGCGGGGCTGCTCCTGGTCGGGTTCGGGGTGTTCAGTTCTCCGGGCATCCGCGAGCGCACTACCCAGTTCTTCAGCCGCGCCCCGGCCGATGTGAGATCCGCGCCCGCGGCGGAGCCCGGGGCGCCCCCCAGCGCGTTCTGGGGCCGCTATGAAGTCCGGCGGGAGATCGCGGAGGGCGGCATGGGCGTGGTGTATGAGGCGTTCGACAGGGGGCTCGAGCGCCGGGTCGCGGTCAAGAAGATGCGCGACGAGATCCGGCTCAACCGCCGCGAGCGCGAGCGCTTCCTCAATGAAGCCCGCACCGTCGCCAAGCTGCATCACCCCAACATCGTCGAGATCTATTCCATCGAGGAGGACGGCGACGACGCCTACCTCGTGTTCGAATACGTCGAGGGGCGGACCCTGCACGAGATCATCCAGGAGCAGGGGCGCCTGAGCCTGGCGCCGGTCAAGCATGTCTTCCTCGGCGTCTGCAGCGCGCTGGAATACGCCCACGGCCAGGGAGTGGTCCATCGCGACCTCAAGCCGGCCAACATCATGGTGGACAAGAACGGGGCCGTGAAGGTGATGGATTTCGGGGTGGCCCGGCAGGCCGCGGACGCGGCGGGGAACCACAACCAGACGAACACGGTGATCGGCACGCTCCCTTACATGGCGCCGGAGCAGGAGGAGGGGGTGGTCCGGAGGGAGGCCGACATCTACGCCTTAGGGGTATGCCTCTACGAAGCCCTGAGCGGGGACCTGCCCTTCAAGGGTTCGCCGGGGGCCGCGCTGCTCAGCAAGCGGGACGCCAAGTACGCGCCCCTGGGCCGGAGCATCGGGGGCCTGCCCGAGGCCGTGGACCGGCTCATCGGCCGGGCCCTCCAACCCGACCCGGAACAGCGCATCCATTCGGCCCGGGAATTCTTCCAGGAGCTAGACCATGCCCCGAACAGTTGACGCCCCGCTAGCCCTCGTCCTCGCCGGCGCCGCCATCCTCCTGCCGGCGTCCGGCTTCTCCACCGAACCCCCCGGCGCCGCTGTCGTAATCCGGAACGAGAACCAGATATCCGATACCGAGGTCGGGCTGCCGACCCTCTCCGGCACCGCCGGCTCCGGCTCGGGCGCTTTCGGTCCCAGCGTGGGAGGGAATGGGGATCCCCCCACCTCGTCCATCGGCGGCGGGTTGACCCTGACCGGGGATGACCTCAACGAGGTCGGCACGCGCCCGCTGGGGAGCAAGGGCGCGACGTTCACCAACGTGCCGGGGCTGCGCCACCGTTTCCAAAACGATGCGACGGAGAAGAACAAGGTGAAGAGGCCCCCGCCGCTGGAGGGGGTGTTCACGGGGGGGCCGCCGGAATCACGGGATGGGACCCCGCCGGGCGGCACCGGCCAGCCCGGCTCCTACAACAACACGACCTGGACTCCGGGCAAGGCCTCTCAGTACTACGACAACCGGATCCAACAGGGAGCGGGCAACGCGGACGACTATTACGGCCGGGCGCACGCGCGCTGGAAGATGGGGGACGCCGCGGGGGCGCGCCAGGACGCCGCGGAAGCCCTGCAGTTGGACCCCGCCAACGGGGCCGCGCTTTCCTTGTACAAGCTCACGGACAAACAGATCACCGATCCCAAGCTGAAGGCGGCGAAGCCGGATTTCGGGATGACCAGCATGGAAGGCGCGGCCGGTCTGCCCGGGGGCGGGAGCGGGCCGGGCCCCGCCGCGGCGCCGGGGGGAGTTCCCGGCACCGCTGGGGACATCGCGAGCGGCTTTCAGGCGTACCGCGGCAGCGGGGGGGACGTGGCGTACGGGCGCGGGGACGCGTCCGCCGTGGCGCGGGCGCTCAACGCGGCCCGGGGGATGCCGCCGCGGGAGCAGTCGCAGTCCTTGACGCGGGAGGCCATCGCCGCGTCCCGGGTCAAGGACCGGAGCGCGGCGCTGGCGCTGACGGAACAGGCCCTCACGCTCGACCCGTCGAACCTGGAGGCCTACAGCGTACGCTCCATGGTGTATCTGCAGGCGAAGGACTACGCGGCGTCGGCGGCCGAGGCCACCAAGGGACTCGCCCTCGATCCCGGGAGCCGGCCGTTCCTGAATCGCCGGGCTTTGGCCTACAACCGGCTGGGCCGCTACCGCGAGGGCCTGGCGGACGCCCTGTCGGTGCTGCGGCTCTCGGCGCGGGACGCGATCGGCTACTACAACAAATCCTACGCCGAGGCGGGACTCAAGGACGTGAAGGCCGCGCGCGAGGACCTCAAGCTGGCGGCGACGCTCGAGCCGCGCTTCCGCAAGCAGTACGAATCCATGCTGCGCCTGCCCGAGGATTCGATGCTGATGGACCTCTATGACGCGGCCGCGGGAGAGGAGGGCGCGGCGGCCAAGGCGGCGGAGCCGGCCCCGGCCCGCAAACCCCTGCCCCTGTGGCTGTTCGTCGCGGCCGGCGCGGCGCTCCTGGGTTTCGGGCTGCTGCGCAGCCAGGCGGTGCGGGAACGCACGAGCGTGCTCCTGCGCCGCGGGGCCGAGGCCGGAGAGCCGGTCGCGGAGGCCGCGGCGGCCGGACCGGCGGAGGCCGCCCCCGGGACGGGTTTCTGGAGCCGGTACGAGCTGGCGCGGGAGCTGGGCGCGGGCGGTATGGGGCTGGTTTACCTGGCCAAGGACAAGCGTCTGGACCGCATGGTGGCCGTCAAGAAGATGCGCGACGAGATCCGCGGCAACCGGCGCGAGCGGGAGCGCTTCCTCAAGGAGGCGCAGACCGTCGCGAAGATGCGCCATCCCGGCATCGTGGAGATCTATTCGATCGAGGAGGAGGGCGACGACGCTTATCTGGTATTCGAGTACGTGGCGGGGCGGACGCTCTTCGAGGTCATCCAGGAGAAGGGACGCCTGAGCCTGCGGGAGGCGCTGGACTTCATGCGCGGCGTCTGCTACGCGCTGGAGTACGCGCACGGGCGCAACGTCATCCACCGGGATCTCAAGCCGTCGAACATCATGGTGGACGCCGACGGCGCGGTGAAGGTGATGGACTTCGGCATCGCGCGGCAGGTCACCGACGCCCTGGCGCGGCAGTCGATGACCAACACGGTCATCGGCACCCCGCCCTACATGGCGCCGGAGCAGGAGCAGGGGGTGGTGCGGCGGGAATCGGACATCTACTCTTTGGGGGTCTGTCTGTACGAGGCGCTGACCGGAGAACTGCCTTTCGGCGGGACTCCCGGGGCGGCGCTTCTGAGCAAGATGGAGGGGAAGTACATCCCGGTGCGCAAGCTCGTGGACGGCCTGCCGGAAGGGGCGGAGAACCTCATCCGGCGCGCCCTGGACCCCGACCCGGAGAAGCGGATCAAGTCCGCCGCGGAGTTCCTGCAGGAGCTGGAGAAAGCCGCGGCGGCCTAGAGGCTGCCGCTCGCTTCGAGGCTGCTGGTGCCGCCGAGGTCCACGCTGCGCGGCGGCAGCGGGTCGAGGCTTTTCGCGTAGGGGTGGGATATGAGGTGGCGGGCGTAACGCGGTACGCCCCACAGCGGCGGTTCCTTGAGCGCCCGGCGGTAGGCGGCGACCGCATCGTCGCGCCGCCCCAGTAAGTCGAGCGACTCCCCGACGAAGAGCTCCACGAGCCCGCGCAGGGGGTGGCCCTCCGGGATGTCCCGGAGCGCGGCCTCGTAGTGCTCCAGCGCGCGCGTGTAGCCGCCCGAGAGCTGCTCGGCGAGTCCCAGGAAGTACAGCGCGCCGGCGCGGTCGATCCTGCGATAGAAGGGCTTGCCGCTCTCGGCTTTGGCCAGCATGGCTGCCGCCTCGATCTTGAGCCCGGCGGCGTCGTGCAGGTGATACAGGCCGATCAAGCGCATGGAATCGATCAGCGGGCTCTCCGGGAGTCCGCCGCGCAGTTCCTGCAGGATGTTCCAGGCCTCGCGGGGGTTCTTCTCCAGCGTCCAGTAGATGCCCACGAGCAGGAGCTTGGCGGCGGTGCGCGAGTACTGCCCGTGTTCGGCCGCCAAGCGCAGCTCCGAGAGTCCCTTGGCCTTGTTGCCGCCGGAGGTGAAGGTCAGGACGCGCACAAGCCGCGAGAGCGTGGCGACGTAGTAGTCGTAGGCGCCCAGGCCGAGGTAGGCGTCATAGAGCCCGGGGTCGAGCTCGATGGCCTTGCGTTCATCGCGGTAGGAGCGCCGTCCGTCCACATAGGCGGCCACCCAACGGTGCTGGGAGGCTTCGCGCCGCGCTTTGAGGCCGCGCGCCGCCCCGAGATACAGGTAGCCTTCCGCTTTGCGGCCCGAGCGCCGCTCGCGCTTAGCGTCGTCGATCGCCAGCCCGACAGCCTTGTAGAAGGCGTGTTCCTGCGGGCTGTCGGGTCCCGCGAGATCGTTCTCCATGCGCCACCAGAGCGCGGCGGCGTAGCCCAAGGAGTAGACCGGGTCGCCGGGGTGCTCGCTGATGCCGCGCGCGAAGAGCCCCTCGGCGCCTTCGTAGTCGCAGCGGTACAGGGCGTCGAGGCCGGTCGCGACGGCCTTTTCCTGTTCGGGGGTCATGGCCCGGGCCGGGCCGGCCATGGACATGCCGAGCGCGGCGATGCATGCCAGGAGCATGGACATAGGATACCAGAATCGCGGCCCGGGGGCCCTTACCAGGGCGCTGAGCTTCGTAGGGCGGTCCAGGTCTCTTCATTGAGCCTGCCGGTTGCCGCCAACCCTTTTGCGTGCTGGAAATCGGATAGGGCTTCCATGGTCATCTCTCCAGCCTGTCCATCGATGGACCCGGGATCGAAACCGGCATCCCGAAGTCCTTGTTGCAGACGTTCCACCGTGAAAGGTCCCTTCTGCTGCTCGATCTTCATCAACTCGTTCCATGTCCCATCGCTGATGTAGCCCGTGGATGGAAGTCCGCGGCCCCTTTGGAAGTCTTTTAGGTCCTCCCGGGTATCAGGTCCCATCAGTCCATCGACATATGAGGCGAATCCCGAGTACATCATGATCAATTGGGCCTTGCGGACCATGGATGTGTCCTGGCTGTAGGAGCCGATTCGTGCTTCTTCCTGCCGCTGCTCGATCGATGTCCCACAGCCGCATGCCCAGAGAATGAGAAGTGGGACGAGATTCCGCAAGAGAACCCCGCGTGAGCCCTCCATGATCGAGGCATAACCCGAAGGGGGATTCATGTTCGGATCAGTCATAAGGCTTCGAGACGCCCGATACTCCGGGGAGGCGGATCTTGTTCTCCGCCCTGCGATTAATGCCCCAGCAATCTTCCCTGGATTCCGAACAGACGGGTTTCTCCTCGCCGTAGGAGATGGTCGCTACCCGGTTCCCTGGAATCCCGAGAAGGAGATAGTAGTCCCGCACCGCCTTGGCCCGACTCTGGCCCAGTGCCAGGTTGTACTCTGAGGTGCCGCGGTCGTCACAGTGGCCTTCGATCAGCACCTCCCATCCCGGATTCGTCTTGATGGCATCGGCGTTTCGCTTGAGGGTCTCGCGCGTCTCCTGCCCCAGGTCGTGGCGGTCAAGCGCGAAGTGGACCGCCCTGAGTTCCGGGATGCTGGTGAACTGGGAGTCGTGGATCCCCGGCTCCGGCAAACGTCCGGACGCCAGCGGGAACGTCCCGGGTTCCGGGATATCGGTCAAATGGGAGTCGTGGGCGCCAGGCTCCGGCGAATGGCCGCGTGCACTCCGGCCATCACCGGGAAGCTTCATCGCCAAACGTCTGGTGCAGGCCCCGGTCAGGGCAATGAGGGCGGCGAGAGTCCACAACGTCATGCGCTTCGAATCAATCTTCATCTAGGATTCTCCCGGCTCCTCTGGTTGGACGGCTCCCCAGACCAGCCTTATCCAGATCCACCCCTTTACTTCGTCCCCATCCGTCACCTGGAGCCAGCCGTCCTCCATGCGCAGCACCTTGAAGGGGTAGGCCCGATCCACTTCCCAAAGCACCTCATACTCCAACCCGGGCCCGGAGCGTACATTGGCGTACTTCCCAGCCACGGCCACGCAGCGATCGGAGTAAAGCACGGACTCGTGCGCCCAGCCCGTATCCCCTTCCACGTCCTTCACGTTGGCCCATTCGCCGTTCCAGTCCAGCACCTTGAAGGGAGTGTGCTGGTCCGCAACCCATGTCACCGGCTGTCCCATGCCGGCGCCCTGGCGGACATTGGCCCTCCTGGTCGAGACGCACAGGGTCTCCGCTCCCGCATGGTACGCGGAGAGCAGCAGAACGGCACCCGAACAGAGTCCCCACCGCCTCGATGGCATCACGATGTCAGGATACCCAGTCCGCGTTAGAGAAATGTTATAGATAGAATCGATAGTAAGGCTAGATGATAGAGAGATAAGCGATGTATACTATCGCTAGGAGCTCCCCCTATGCTGCCCATAAACTACCACCACCTGTACTACTTCTGGGTCGTGGCCAAGGCGGGCCGCATCTCGCAGGCTTGCCGGCAGCTGCTGTTGTCGCAATCGACCTTGAGCATGCAGATCCAGCAGTTGGAGCGGTCCTTCGGGAAGCAACTGCTCCACCGCAGCCGCAAGGGTGTCGCACTGACGCCCGAGGGCCGGATCGCCTTCGACTATTGCGAGCGCATCTTCTCTCAAGGCGAGGAGCTCGCCGCGGCGCTCCGGCCCGGCTGCGGCTTGACGCCCGCGCGGCTGCGCCTCGGGATAACCGGTTCAGTCTCGCGACATGTCGTTACTCAGATACTCGAACGAGTCTACAGGATCGATCGCAGACTCCGGGTCAGCCTCTTGGAAGGACTGCATGAGGATCTGCGTGAGCGCCTGGAGAAGCATCGGTTGGACGTCGTCGTCTCCAATATCGATTTTGCAAACGATCTCGGGTTGGAGTTCAGAAGCCGGCTGGTGGGAGCGCTGCCGATCGATTTCGTCGCCGTGCCCAAGCTGGGGAAGCTGATCCGGCGGTTCCCAGCTGATTTGGCGACGCTGCCGATGTTCCTCAACGCTCCGGAAAATCCGGTGCGCAAGGAAATAGACCTGTTCTTGTGCCGGCACAGGGTCGTAGTATCGGTGGAAGCTGAGATCGATGACTTCGACCTTCTGCGCTTCTTGGTTCTGCGCGGGCGGGGTGTCGCGGCCATGGATGCCCTGACGGTGCGGCAGGATATAGCGCAGGGCAGACTGGTCCGGATCAACCCGCGCCCCGTGAGCGTGAAGGAGTACATCTGGTTCACATGCGGTCGGCATCCGAAACCCAATCCGATCCTCCAAGAGGTGATGTCGGAGCTGCTGGAGGGTTTCGAGATCCGCGTCTAGGCCGTCCCAGTACTATTGATCCGGGGCGTCTTCCAGGGGCTTCTGCTTGAAGCGGGCGGGGCCTTCCTTCATGAGGACGGTGACCCGCTGCTTGGCGGTCTCGAGCCGCTCCGCGAGTTCCTTGGAGAGTCCCACCCCGTCCTCGAATAGGGCCAGAGACTCCTCCAGGCCCTTCTCCCCGGATTCCAGGGCGCGGACGGTGCCTTCCAGGCGCTCGAGCGCCCTCTCGAAAGGCTCTTCACCTTCCTTCTTCTTCGTTTTCGCAATGGTCATGTCACCCTCGCCTTGAGCTCGCCGTCCTGCAGGCGCACCTGGATCTCGTCGAAAACGGAGACATCCTGGACCGAGCGGACGACCTGTTTGCCACCCTTGAAGACGATGGCGTAGCCGCGGGCCAGGACCTTGAGCGGGCTGAGCGCGTCGAGGCCGCCCGCCAGCCGGCGCAGCTCCGCGTCGGCGTGAAGCAGGGTCCGCTGTACAGCGGGGGCGAGGCGTCCGGCCAGTTCCAGCACGCGGGCTTCGCGCAGGGCGGTCAGGCGGCCGGGGTCGCGCAGGGCCGGGGCCGAGGCGGTGCGTCCCAGGCGCTCTTCCAGGCGGCGCAGGAGCTCCCGGACGGAGGGGGTGAGCCGTCCCGCCAAGGCGTCGATGCGCTGCGCCGGGGCTTCGAAGAGGCGCGCCGGATCGCTCAGGAAGGGGGAGCGGGCCAGCCCGCCGAGGCGGTCTGCGAAGCCGCGCAGGACGGCCAGGATGCAGCGGCCCAGCCGCTGGCGCAGGGAGTCGAGATGCTCGAGGAGGGCCTCCCGGTCCTGCACCACGAGCTCCGCGGCCGCCGAGGGCGTGGGGGCGCGCAGGTCGGCCGCGAGATCCGCGATCGTGAAATCGGTCTCGTGGCCCACGCAGGAGACCACGGGGATGAGCGAGGCCGCGATGGCGCGGGCCACGCTCTCCTCGTTGAAGGCCCAGAGGTCCTCCAGCGAGCCGCCGCCGCGTCCGACCAAAAGCACCTCGGTGTCCGGGAAGCACTCGTTGAAGTCGGCGATGGCCTCGGCGATGCGGGGGGCGGCGTCCGCGCCCTGCACCGGGACCGGGAGGATGCGGATGTCGAGACCCGAGAAGCGGCGGGTCAGCACGCTCAGCATGTCCCGGATGGCCGCGCCCTGCAGGGAAGTCACCAGCCCGATGCGGACGGGGAAGCGCGGGATGGGGCGCTTGCGCGCGGGGTCGAAGAGCCCCTCGGCCTCCAGCTTGCGCTTGAGCTGCTCGTAGGCGAGCTGCAGCGGGCCCATGGCCTTGGGCTGCAGCCAGGAGACGATGAGCTGGGTGCGTCCGGAGCCCGGATAATGGCTGAGGCGGCCCCGCGCCACGACCTCGAGGCCGTGCTCCAGCTCGAAGCGGAGCTCCGCCGCGTTGCCCTTGAAGAGCACGGCCGGGAGCTGGGACTCCTGGTCCTTGAGGGTGAAGTAGGTGTGTCCGGAGCCGTAGGTCTTGGGCTGGGAGACCTCCCCGATCACGAAGACCTCGCTGAAGCCCGCTTCGAGCAGCTCCTTGACGCGGCGGCTGAGCTCGCTGACCGTGATGGGAGAGACCGCGGTCCCGTGCTCCAGCCCCTCGATCACGGCTCGCCCTTCCGCCCGGCCTTCGGCTCGGATTTCAGGGCCTCCAGCACGGCCAGGCGTTTGGCGATGCGCGCCTCGTCGCCCTGTCCGTCGGGCAGATAGAAGCGGACCGGCTGGGGCATGTATTCCTGGAAGACGAAGTGTCCGGGGAAATCGTGAGCGTACTTGTAGCCCTGGCCGTGCCCCCGGCTCTTGGCGTCGAGGTTCGCGTCGCGCAGGTGCAGCGGGACCTCCCGGGGCGGGCCCTGCTCGGCCTCGCGCAGGGCGGCGTCCACGGCCAGGTACGCCGCGTTGGACTTGGGTGCGGCCGCCACGTAGGTGACGGCCTGGGCCAGAGGGATGCGCGCCTCGGGCATGCCCAAGGACTCCACGGCTTGGAAGGCCGCGTTGGCGATCAGGAGGGCCCGAAAATCGGCGTTGCCCACGTCCTCCGCGGCGCAGATCAGGACGCGCCGCGCGACGAAGCGCGGGTCCTCGCCGGCCGCCAGCATCTTGGCCATCCAGTAGAGGGCGGCGTCGGGGTCCGAGCCGCGCATGGACTTGATGAAGGCCGAGATGTGGTCGTAGTGGTCGTCGGAGGACTTGTCGTAGCGCAGCGAGCGCTTCTGGATGGACTCCTCGGCCACCGCGAGGGTGATGTGCCGGCGGCCGTCCATCTCGACCGGGGTCGTGAGGACCGCGAGTTCGAGGGCGTTGAGGAGCCGGCGCGCGTCGCCGCCGGACATCCGGACCAGGTGCGCGCGGGCCTCGGGGTCCAGCGCGGCCTGCGCCCCGCCCAGCCCCGCCCCGGCGTCCCCCAGGGCCCGGTCCAGGATGCGCTCCAGGGCCGCCTCGGGGAGGGGGAGGAACTCGAAAGCGGTCGAGCGGGACAGAAGCGCCGCGTTCACGTAGAAGGAAGGATTCTCGGTGGTCATCCCGATGAGGATGACGTCGCCGCGCTCCACGGCCGGCAGGAGGACGTCCTGCTGGGTGCGATTGAAGTGGTGGATCTCGTCGACCAGGAGCAAGGTCTTCGTCCCGCTCTGCCCGAGCCGGTAGCGGGCGGCCTCGAGGGCCTTCTTGAGGTCGGCCACGCCCGCCGTGACCGCGTTGAGCTCGACGATCTCGGCGCCGGACTTGGCGGCGATGAAGCGGGCCAGGGCGGTCTTGCCGGTGCCGGGAGGGCCGAAGAACACCGCGGAGGCCACCCGGTCCGCCTCCACGAGCCGGCGCAGCAGCTTGCCGGGGCCGAGGAGCTGCTCCTGCCCGGAGAAGTCCGTCAGGGCCTTCGGGGCGAGGCGGGAGGCGAGGGGGCGGGAGGCTTCGGACGCCTGGACGGGGAACAGCTCGCTCAAGGCTCGCCTTCCACCGTCTTCTGGAGCTCGACGATCATGCCGTCGATCTTGCGCTCCTCGGCGCTGCCGATGTTCTTGAGCTGGGAGCGGAGCTTGTCGAGCTCGGCCGCGTAGGAGAGCGCGGCCATGATGGCCACCTTGGAGGAATCGTACATCTTGGTCTCGTCGGCGATCTCGCGCATCCGCTTGTCGAGGTCCTGCGCCAGGGTGTTGACCTCGATGGGGGTGATGCCCTCGAACTTGAGGAGCAGCTTGCGCCCGAAGATCACCGCGGAGATCTCTTCTTTCAGCATCCCGTCAGCTCCATGACCCGGTCGAGGCGCTTGACCGTGCGCTCGAGCTTCGTGCGCACGAGCTCCTGCCGCTGGCTCATCGCCTTGAAGCGCTTGAACTGCATCTGCAGGGCGCCGTTCTCCTCGTGCAGGACCGAGAGCTCCTTGCGGAGCTTGGCGTTCTCGGTGTGGAGCTTCTTCATGCCGGCGGCGGCCTTGCCCACGAGGGTCTCAAGGGTCGCGACCTTCTGGAGCATCTTCGCGTCCATCGTCAGCTCCGGAGTTCGGCGCCGCAGGCGGCGCGAAGGGCCGGCAGGATGCGGTCCACGGCTTCCTGGACCTCGGCGTCGCGCAGAGTGCGGTCCGCGCGCGAGAAGGTCAGGCGCACGGTCCAGCTTTTCCGGCCTTCCGGGATCCCCTTGCCGGTGAAGAGGTCGAGCAGTTCGACGCACTGCAGCCCGTCCAGGCGGAGCTCGCGGATCGCGCCCTCCAGGGCGGCATAGGGGGTCGCCGCGGGCGCCAGGAGCGAGAGGTCGCGCGCGACGGAGGGGAAGGCTGAGAAAGGCTGGAACCGGGCCGCCGCGCAGCGCGCGCGCAGCAGGACTTCCAGGTCGAGCTCGAACGCGGCGGTCTCGCGCCCCGCGCCGCGGCCTCCGGCCCCGCCCAGGTCCCACCGGCGCACGAGCTCGGGGTGGAGGACGCCGGCCTTCCCGGCGCACGCTCCGCCCGCGAGCAGTTCCAGGGAGGCTCCAGGATGGAATATCCCGTCGGGAGCGGAGGGCTCCTGCCAGCGGACCGCGAAGCCGCGGAGCAGGGTCTCCAGGGTCCCTTTGACTTCGTAGAGGTCCGGCGCTTCGCCGCGGCGCTTCCAGTTCGGGCGCGCGGGCTGCAGCCCGGAGAGGATGCCGGAGAGCAGGGAGCGCTCGCGCGCCCCTCCCTCATGGGGCAGGAAGGCGCGGCCGGCCTCGAAGAGGCGCAGGCCCGCGGCGCCGCGGTTGAAGTTGAGGGCCGCGCTGCGCAGGAGCCCCACCAGCAGCGTCGGGCGCAGGAGGGCCCAGTCCTCCGAGATGGGATTGAGGACCGCGAGCTGCGCGCCCGGCGCCGGCGGCCGGCCCAGGAACCTCTCCAGCTCCGGGACGGAGACGAAATCGTAGTTGTAGGCCTCGCACCAGCCCAGGCCGCAGAGCCCGTCGCAGAGGAGCTCGCGGCATTCATGCAGCGGCGGCACCTCGGGGACGGGGAGGCTGACCGGCGAGGCCTCGTCCGGGATGGCGTCGTAGCCGAGATGGCGGGCCACTTCCTCGGCGAGGTCGGAGGGCGTCTCCAGGTCCGCCCGGTACGAGGGCGGGTGGACCACGCAGCCCTGGGCCGTTTTCTCCATGCACAGGCTGAGGCGCCCCAGCACCGTCTCGATGCGCTCGGCGGGGTAGCGCGTCCCCAGGATGCGGTTGAGCTCCTCCGGGGACGCCGTGACGGGCTTGCGGGGCGGCGCGGCGGGCGCCGTGTCGCGGAAGGCTCCGGCCCGGCCTTCGGCCAGGCTGACGATGAGGGCCGCGGCCCGGGCCGCGGCCGCGGGCATGCCGCCCGCGTCGATGCCCCGCTCGAAGCGGTAGGAGGAGTCCGTGCGTACGCCGATGGCGCCGCCGCTGCGCCGGATGCGGCCGGGGCGGAAGCCGGCGACCTCCAGGAAGATGCGGGTGGTCTTGTCGGACACCGCGGTGGGCTGTCCGCCGATGACTCCGGCGATGGCCACCGGCCGGGAGGCGTCGGCGATGACCAGGTTCGTGGGGGTGAGCCGGTATTCCTTGCCGTCGAGGGCGAGGATGCTCTCGCCGGGACGCGCGTCGCGCACCTCGATGCGTCCGCCCTGCAGGAGATCGGCGTCGAAGGCGTGCAGGGGCTGGCCCGCCTCGAAGAGCACGTAGTTGGTGGCGTCCACGATGTTGTTGATGGGACGCAGGCCCACCGCTTCCAGGCGCCGGACCAGCCACTGCGGGGAGGGTCCGACCTTGATGCCTTCGATGAGGCAGCCCATGTAGCGCGGGCACTCGGCGGCATCGGCCACCGATACGGGGTACGCTTCCGGTCCTGTGGGAGCCGCCAGGGCGCCCCAGGGGTCCTTGAGGGGGAGTCCGAAGCTCACGGCGAGCTCCCGGGCCAGGCCCAGGTGGGACAGGCAGTCCGGACGGTTGGGCTTCACGTCCAGATCGAGCACCGCATCGCACTTGCCGGCGCGGGCGGCGAAATCCGTTCCCAGCGGGGTGTCGGGCGGGAGGACCAGTATCCCGGCCGACTCGCCCTGGGCGAGCCCCAGCTCCGACTCCGGAGGACCAGTATCCCGGCCGACTCGCCCTGGGCGAGCCCCAGCTCCGACTCCG
>MGTY01000068.1 GCA_001799695.1 Elusimicrobia bacterium GWA2_69_24 | reverse complement strand
CTGACGATCGTGAAGGTGGGAGACGTGTTAGTGCTCACGCCGCGCGTGTTGGTGGGGGACACGGTGGCGAAGAAAGCCGCGCGGGCCATGAAGAAAGCTGGGTTGCGGCTTCAGGATCTGCTCGCGGACCTGGATCGGCAACGCGACCGCTATCACCGCGAGCGAGATAGGGGTGCGCATTCCGGCCATCGTGATCGCGCGTCGGAGCGAAGCGACGCGCGCGCGATTGTCTTCTCGCCGGGAGCGAGGGGCCCTGCAACCCGGCCGGGAGCTCACCTGGTGCGCCAGGCAGCTTGCGTTTGGTTCAACCAGATGCAAAACTACTGGCATGGTCCGGCGAGCGTTCTGGCAGGCGCGGATCGCCGAGGCGTGGCGCCAGCGGTCCGTGGTGTGGCTCATGGGGGTGCGCCGCGTCGGCAAGAGCGTCCTGTGCCAGTCCCTGCCCGACATCCGGTACTACGACTGCGAGCTCCCCCGGGTGCGGCGGCTCCTCGACGACCCCGAGGGGTTCCTCCGCGACCATCGGGGCCGGCGGGTGGTGCTGGACGAGGTCCACCGCCTGCCGAACCCGGCCGAGGTGCTCAAGATCGCCGCCGATCACTTCCCGGACACGCCCGTCCTGGCCACCGGGTCGTCCACCCTGGGGGCGTCGGCGCGCTTCCGCGACACGCTGGCCGGCCGCAAGGCCGAGGTCTGGCTGACGCCGATGGTGCTCGCCGACCTGAGCGACTTCGGGTCTGCCGACCTCAGGCACCGTCTCCTGCGCGGCGGGCTGCCTCCCTTCTTCCTGGCCGAGCCCCTGCCCGAGCGGGACTTCCAGGAATGGCTCGACGCCTACTGGGCGAAGGACATCCTCGAGCTCTTCCGCCTGGAGCGCCGGCAGTCCTTCCAGCGCCTCGTCGAGCTACTCCTGGCCCAGAGCGGGGGCATCGTCGAAGCGACGGCCCTGGCCCGGGCCTGCGAGGTGAGCCGCACGACGATCTCCAACTACGTGGCCGTGCTCGAGGCGACGTTCGTGGTGCACCCCGTCCGCCCCTACGCCGCCGGGGGGGCCGCGGAGATCGTCTCGGCGCCCAAGGTCTACGGATTCGACACGGGCTTCGTGTGCCATCACCGCGGCTGGGACGAGCTGCGTCACGAGGACCTGGGACGGCTCTGGGAGCACCTCGTCCTCAACGAGCTGCAGGCCCACCTCGGGCGGCCGCCGATCCATTACTGGCGGAGCAAGCACGGCAACGAGGTGGATTTCGTCGTTGCCTCGCGCGGTGGGCCGCCCACGGCGATCGAGTGCAAGTGGTCGTCCGGCGAGTTCGATCCCACGCATCTCAGGGCGTTTCGACGTCGCTATCCCGCCGGCGTCAACTTCGTGGTCAGCGCTGACGTCGAGACGCCCCGGACGCGCCGCGCTGGCGAGATCACGGTGGATGTGGTCTCGCTGCGCGACCTGCTCGAGCGACTGATGACGCCCCGCCCGCCGCGCCGCCGCGGGCGTCGAGATCGGGCGTAGGGCATGCGCTGGGCGAGCGCCTCACACGGAGGGTGAGGCGAAGCGGCGGCCCCCGCTACTTCGGGTAGGGCGTGAGGTCGATCAGGTGATAGGCGTCCCCTTCAATCTGGAAGGAGAAGCGCCAACTGCCTGTGGCCCGAGCACGTATGGGACCCCGATCGGCTGATCCGGTGCCCGGGGTTCCTCCATCCAGACGGCCGTGGAGTCACTGTCCCGATGCATCCCGGCGACGTTCCCGTGCCAGTTCTGCGCCCGATCCTTCGTCAGGCCGGCCTGAGCGTGGAGGACTGGGACACCCTTCCGGCGGCGGGACCGAGCCTCCTCGAGCTGCCGGTCCCGCGACGGGAGCCCCCCGTGCGCCACGTCCGCCTGAGGATCGAGCGGCGGCAGTATGTGCTCGTCGGCGAAAAAAGTTGCGTCATTTTGTGCCGTCACGCACAATACGTCCATGGTGCGCAGCCGCTACCTGGAGCCCGCGATCCGGGAGGACTTGTCCGGCAAGATGGTCTTCGTCGCCGGCCCCCGGCAGGTCGGCAAGACGACGCTGGCCCGGCGCGTCCTCGCCGGCGCGGGCCCCGGGCTGTACCTGAACTGGGACAATCGCGAGGATCGCCGGGAGATCCGGGCGGCCCGATGGCCCGCCGGCCCGGCCCTGGTCGTGCTCGACGAGCTGCACAAGTGGCGGCAGTGGAAGGGGTGGATCAAGGGCGAATTCGACAAGCACGGGGACCGGCTCAGGTTCCTCGTGACGGGAAGCGCTCGTCTCGACGTGTACCGCCGCGGGGGCGACTCGCTGCAGGGCCGATACCACCACTACCGCCTCCACCCCTTCTCGTACGCGGAGCTGGAGGGAGGCGGCGCGCCCGCCGTCCCGGCGCCCGGCGTGGAGCTCCCCATCCCTCGCGCGGGCTCCCAGGACACCGTGACCGCGCTCCTCGAGTACGGCGGCTTCCCCGAGCCGGTGCTTGCCCGCTCGCCCCGCGCGCTCCGGCGCTGGCAGCAGGAGCGGCTCGATCGCTTCTTCCGCGAGGACGTCCGCGACCTGGAGGCCGTGCGGGACCTTGCCTCGCTGCAGATGCTGGCCGACCTCCTGCCCGAGCGGGTGGCCTCTCCGCTGTCTCTGAACGCGCTCCGGGAGGATCTCGAGGTCAGCCATCGGGCGCTCACCGCGTGGATGGAGATCCTCGATCGGCTCTACCACGTCTTCCGCGTGCGGCCGTTCGCCGCCGCGCGGGTCCGGAGCCTCCGGAAGATGCCCAAGGCGTACCTCTGGGACGGAAGCCTCGTTCCCGAGCGCGGGCCGCGCTTCGAGAACATGATCGCGCTGCACCTGCTCAAGCTCTGCCACGTGCTCCAGGACCGCGACGGGCACCAGGCCGAGCTCTTCTACCTGCGCGATCGGGTTGGGCGCGAGGTGGACTTCCTCGTGACGGTGGGCCGGAGGCCATGGTTCGCCGTCGAGGCCAAGCTGTCCGAGACCCGCATCGACCCGGCCCTCATCTACTTCCGCGAGCGGCTCAAGCTCCGGTGGGCCTACCAGGTCGTCCTGGAGGCCTCCCGGGACTTCGAGCAGGATGGCGTCCGCTGCCTCCCCGCCCGGCAGTTCCTCGCGGCGCTGGTGTGAGCGTTCAGCCGCGGGCCGGGAGATCGGAACGGGGCGCGAGCTGATGGGGGCCTTCACGCCGCGGGGCTCGTTGCTCCGCGTGATCTCGGCCCGGCCCATGAGCCGCCGGGAGAGGAGGGTGTATGGCGAAGCGAAGGGCGGTTAAGCCCACCCCGGAATTCGGGTCGGAAGCCGAGGAGGAGAGAGACCGTGACGATCCCGCCGCTCAGGTGGCCGCTGGCGTGGAGTATGCGATCAGGCAGTATCGCGGGCTGATCGGCTCAGGAGTTCCGGGCCTGCACATCTACCTCTTCAACAAAGCCGAAGCCACCCGCAGGATCCTCGCCACCCTGAACCTCCCTCGATACCCCCACGCCTCAGGAGCTTTGATCTTCACCGCGCGGAGTGCTTGGTCCCGGAGGATCTCGGTCAGGTCGGAAACGGTCTGGCACTGTCCGTTGGCTTGAGACCCGGCCGTATTCTGGCGTATAGTTGTATAGACGAGTCGCTACATAATGAAGATCACGTTTGCTTACGACAAGAAGGCCCAGAAGCCACACTACCTGGTGCGGCACCGGGGTGTCGACAAGCGTGAATTTGAGGAGGTTTTCTCCGGAGCAATGGTCGTGATTGGCCAGCGGGGTTCAGTCCTGAAGGCCGTCGGCCGGACATTCCGGGGGCGGTTCCTGACGGTGGTGTTCATTCGGCGTGGCGGTGACCAGTATCATGTCGTCACTGCCTGGCCTTCGAAAAGGAAGCAGATCTTGCTGTGGCATCGCGAGATGAAGAGGAGATGACAATGACGAGGAAGTGCAGGAAGTGCGGCGAGGAAAAGTACCAAGATGATCAGGGCCAGTGGTTTTGCCCTGATTGCATCCAGGAGGAGATTGATCCGGCCTTTCTGGACGAGGAACTGGACGATCGGGGGGAATTGAGGCGTCCCTATGTTCTCGAGCCGACGACCCGACAGGTCAGCATCCGGCTTCCGATCGCGGACCTGGAACTTGCCAAGCGTTTGGCGAGGCGCAAAGGGATCCCAAAGTACCAGAGCTACATTAAGACGCTCCTTCGCAGGGCTTTGGTGAAAGAGGCAAGCGGAGCCTAACGGCCTCGATTTCAGACGCCTCCTTCGCCTGAGCGCCGCGCGGTATCTGGAGCGACTCGAGGGACCAGGGCCGCGAGAAGAATTGGCAGCTGCGCGCTTCGGTCCATGGTGATCACCGGGATCGGTCGATCATGATCACCAGGATCGGCATCGTGATCACGATGCCCGACATGCGCTCTCCCGCGGCAGGCGGGGAGACCCAGATCTTTCCCGCCGGCTTGACACCCCTCGTTGGTATGGCATAGCATCCTACCAGGAGTAAGTCATATGGGAGGTCGTCCATGCCTACGCTTCTGGAGCATTCATCGAAGCTCAAGGTTACGGTCACGCTCAGCCCGGATCTTGTCCGCGAGATTGACGCGATCGTCGAAGGTGCGAAGGGGGGGTCAAGGAGCCAGCTTGTAGAGGAAGCCCTCCGGCGGTGGTTGCAGGACCAGGCAGGGAAAGAGCTGGAACGCCAGACGGAGGCGTACTACCGATCTCTCTCTGCGGCCGAGCGCAAGGAAGACCGGCAATGGACCAGGGCCGCCGCCCGTTCCGCTAAGCGCCTCTGGGACGAGCGACCCTCGTGTCCAATCCCCGTCGAGGAGAGATCTATCTTGTCAGACTCCCGGGACATCCTTCCGACCTGAAGAAGCGGCCTGCCCTGGTTGTCTCCATGGACGTTCGGAACCGCCTCGCGAATGACGTCATTGTAGTTCCTCTGTCCACCACCCTGCGTCCTGCCCCGACCCACGTCGAGATACCCGCTGGAGAAGGAGGCCTCGCGCCTCCTTCCATGGCGAAGTGCGAGCAGGTGACGGCGCTCGACAAGTGCTTCCTCCTCCGTGGCCCCTTTGCCGGAACGATCAGTTCCTTCCTCATGCGCGATGTCGAGAAGGCCATCCAGCGGGCCATCGGAATACCCGCGCCTTGAGCCCGCGATCGTACTTTCCGCTGATCCCGGCGCTGCGCCGCGTGGCGCCGGAGCACGAGCCGATCGCGGTGAGCGCGGCGGGTGGCAGCGGGGGCGTGGCTTCCCGGGCCGCGGCTCCGATCGCGGTGAGCGCGGCGGGTGGCAGCGGGGGCGTGGCTTCCCGGGCCGCGGCT
>MGTY01000067.1 GCA_001799695.1 Elusimicrobia bacterium GWA2_69_24 | reverse complement strand
AATTCACGAGTACTAAAACCAATCATAGCATGGGAAAAGTCAATTCAACGCTCATTAATCCTGGAAAAGCAGATCTGCCGCGAAAGTGAGAAGTGCCGACCGGCCGGTCGGCAATTGTTTCGGCCCCTCTCGGGCGCACTCTCAGAGAACCAGGTTGTCAGCGGGGCTTCGCATTCCGTTGCGGGAGGGGCGGGTCAGCGGATGGCTTGCCAGCCGTTGATGATGAACTGCACGGCCATCGCGCACAGGAGCAGGCCCATGATGCGGGTGACCACGTTGACCCCCGTGACCCCGATGCGCTTAAAGATCTTGTCCGCGAAGCTGAGCGAGAAGTAGGTCGCCAGCAAAGTGACGCCCACCGAGAACAGGATGGCCAGGTAGTCCAGGGTGCCGCCGCACTTGGAGGACAGGACCACGACCGTGGCGATGGAGGCGGGTCCCGAGAGCAAGGGGATGGCCAGGGGGACGATGGATATGTCCGCCTTGCGCACGGCCTCGTCCTTCTCGGGCTCGGAGAGGCCCTTGGCGAAGGGGAAGAGGTTGAGCATCTCGCCCGAGATGCTGAGCAGCAGCAGTCCGCCCGAGATCTGCAGGGCCGGGATGGAGATGCCGAAGAAGGCCAGGATGCGAGACCCGATGAGGGTGAAGGCGGCCAGCGCGAAGAATGCGGTCCCGCAGGCCTTGAGGAGCATGCGGCGGCGCTCCGCCTCGGTGTTGTCCGCGGTCATGGCGAGGAAGACCGGGATATAGCCCAGCGGGTCGATGATCGCGAAGATCAGCCCGAAGCTGGCGAACCAGAAAGCCACGAGTTCCATGGAGGGTATGTTATCAAACCCGGGTGTTGCGCGCGCGCCGGGGCCGATTCTATTCTGGTAGAATGATGTGTCAACGGCGGAGCCGAGCCAGGGGGACAGGGTGAGCGATACCAAGCAGCTCTTCAAGCCGGAGGACCGGGGATTCGACTTCGGGACGGCCGTAGCCGAGGCGGGGCGTTGCCTGCTCTGCCACGACGCGCCTTGTTCCCAGGGCTGTCCTGCGGGGACCGACCCCGGGACCTTCATCCGCAAGCTGCGTTTGCGCAACGTCACCGGCGCCATACGGACGGTGAAGGAGAACAATATCCTGGGCGGCGCCTGCGGGGTCCTTTGCCCCGTGGCGCGGCTGTGCGAGAAAGAATGCGCCGCCTGCGGCATCGACAGACCCATCCGGATCGGGAAGCTGCAGAGGTTCCTGGTCGAGCAGTCCTGGCGCACGGACTTTCGGGTCTTCGCCGGGCGCCCCAGGCCGGCGGGGGAGAAGCGGGTGGCCGTGATCGGGGCCGGTCCCGCGGGCCTGAGCTGCGCGGCCGAGCTGGCCAAGCTGGGCATCCCCGTGACCGTGTTCGAGGCCCGGCCTGAGGCCGGGGGGGTGCTGCGCTACGGGGTCCCCGAGTTCCGGCTGCCCAAGGCTTTCCTGGAGGGGGAGATCGCGGACGTCCGGTCCCTCGGCGTGGAGTTCCGCTTCGGCAAGCGCATCCCCAGCCGGGCCGCGGCCGAAGCTCTGCTCGGGAAGGGGTTTTCCGCCGTGTTCCTTGGGATCGGGCTCTGGAAGGCCTCGCGGCTGGAAGGCAAGCCGCGGGACGTGGCCGGGCTGCTCAGCTCCGTGGACTTCCTGGCCGCATTGCGCGACGGCAGGAAGGTCGCCGTAGGACGCGCCGTCAAGGGCCGGACCGTCGCCGTCATCGGCGGCGGGTCGGTGGCCATCGACTGCGCGCGCTGCGCGCTCCGCCTGGGAGCCCAGGACGTCTATCTGCTCTACCGCAGGAGCTACGCGCAGATGCCCGCGGAGGAGGATGAGCGGCAGGAGGCGCTCCTCGAAGGCGTCCATTTCCTGCTCTTGAATCAGCCGGTCGGCTATCTGACCGACCCCAGGGGCGGGCTTCGGGGGGTCTCGCTGCGGCGGACCCGGCTGGGCGTTAAGGATGCTTCAGGGCGGCGCCGGCCCGAGGAGCTGACGGGGAGCGATTGGGCGCTCGAGGCCCAGGTCGCGGTGGAAGCCATCGGCAACGAGCCGGAGGACGGGCTGGGGCTGATCCGGGCCGACGCGCGCGATTGCCGGACCGCGAAGGCCGGCGTGTTCGCGGGCGGCGACATCGTCCGGGGGCCGGACCTGGTGGTCCGCGCCGTGCTGGACGGCAAGACCGCCGCCCGCTCCATCGCGCGGTTTTTGACCCGGGGCCGGAGCCCGCAGAAGGCCGCAAGGTAGGAGTATCCATGGAGAAACGCCCCGATCTGTCGGTCGAGTTCCTCGGGAAGACGTTCATCAACCCCTTCCTGCTCTCGTCCTCGCCGGTGTCCAACAGCGCGAAGATGCTGGAGCGCGCCTTTGAGGCGGGCTGGAGCGGCGTGGCCTACAAGACCCTGGTCACCGGCCGCATCCCGATCGTGCACCCTTCGCCGCGCATGCACCCCTACCATTACGGCGAGACCAGGCTCATGGGGCTGCAGAACGTGGAGCAGACCACGGACCGGGGCCTGAAGCCCAACCTGCGCGACATCGCCTACCTTAAGAAGCATTGGCCGGACCGCGTGGTCATGGCCAGCATCATGGGCTTCGCCAACCAGGAATGGGCGGACCTCGCCCGGGCCTGTGAGGACGCGGGCGCGGACATGCTGGAACTGAACTTCTCCTGCCCGCACATGACCGTGGAAGGGTCCGGCTGCAAGGTCGGGCAGGAGCACGAGCTGGTGGAGAAGTTCACCGCCACCGTGCGCAAGGTCGTGTCCATCCCGCTGGTCGCGAAGATGACGCCCAACCTCGCGGACATGAGCATACCGGCCCTGGCGGCCAAGCGCGGGGGCGCGGACGCCATCTCGGCCATCAACACGGTCAAGGGCATCTCGGAGATCGGCCTGGACGACTGGGTGCCGCGGCCCAACGTGTTCGGCAAGGGCGCCATCAGCGGCTATTCCGGCCCGGCCGTGAAGCCCATCGGGCTGCGCTTCATCGCGGAGCTGGCCTCGGACCCCAAGCTCAAGCTCCCGCTCTCGGGCATCGGCGGCATCGAGACCTGGGTGGACGCCCTGGAATACCTGCTCGCGGGCGCGGCCACGGTGCAGGTGACCACCGGGGTCATCCATTACGGCTACCGCATCGTCGAAGATATGATCGAGGGGCTCTCCGATTACATGGCTCAGAAGGGGGTCTCCCGCGTGGCGGACCTCATCGGCAAGGCCCTGCCCAATCTCCACGACACGGGGAAGTTCGACGTGGCCAAGCAGGGGGTCGCCCAGTACGACCTCGACCGCTGCGTGGGCTGCGGGCAGTGCTACATCGTGTGCCGCGACGCCGGCGGCGAGGCCCTGGAGTGGGACGCGGCCAAGCGCCGGCCCCGGCAGATCGAGGACAAGTGCCTCAGCTGCATGATCTGCGGCTTCGTCTGCCCCGTCGCCGGGCTCATCACCTTCAAGAAGAAGCCGGCGAGCTGGAAGCGGCGCCCCACAGTCACTCTCGGCTAAAAGAAGACCTTGCGGAAGACGCTGAACCCGAATATCCTGGCGAGGGTGATGACCCCTCCCAGCATGGCGGCCGTCACCCCGCCGGCGATCACGTCCGCCCCGGTCAGATAGAGGCCTTTGAGGGGGGTCTCCGGAGAGATCCAGGCCCACTCCTTGCGGCCCAGGACCGCGGGGATGCCGTAGATCTGCCCCATGGGGTGCGAGGTGAAGTGCTCGATCGTCAGCGGCGTGCTGACCTCCGAGTACGCGATGAGGTCGCGGAGTCCCGGCACGCGTTTGTCGACGAAGGCGATGAGTCCCTCGGCGATCAGGGCCTTGCGCCGCTCATAGTCCTCGCCGCGCTGCCGCCAACCTTTGCCGGCCCAGGGGGCGAACAGCTCGTAGTCCATGGGCGCGACGATCTGCGCCGTGTGGCCTTTGAGCATGAAGCCGTTCTGCGAAGCGAAGGAGACGAAGGCCATCACGGGCTTGCCCTCGAACGCGTGGTTGCGCTCCTCCCACGACCGGTCGTGGTCGATCCCGTCCGCGATCCACAGGTTCTCGCCATGGATCCCGATCTTTTCGGGGCTTTCCTTAAGGCCCAGATAGACGGTCACGGTGGAGGACGCCATGGGGGCGGCCGCCACGTCCTCCCGGGTCTGCGACGGGTGATTTTTTAGGAACTTGGCGTAGGTGGCGCGCGCTCCGATGTCGGAGATGATGAGGGGCGAGCGATATTCGGTCGTCTCCCCGGAGCGGATCGAGCGGACGCGGACGCCGTGGGCCGCGCCGTCCGAAATGAGGACCTCGATTACCTCGCTCTGCAGAAGGACGTCCCCGCCGCCCGCCTGCACGATGCCCACGGCGGCCTTGGCGAGCTCCCCGGCTCCGCCCAGCGGGTAATAGGCGCCGCGGGCGTAGTGCCAGAATATCATCGCGTTCCACAGCATCGGGCTCTGCGCCGGCGGGATTCCGTAGGTCCCCCACTGGGCATCGAGTATGCACTGCAGTTCCCGGGACGGGGAAAGGCCGGATAGGAAGTCCCGGGTCGACTGGTACGCGAGGTCCGCGCGCTTGGCCAGGGCCCAGCGCGCCAGACGCCGGAACCAGGATGGAGCGAGGCTGCTCATGATGAGCCGGGACCGCTCCCAGGTCAAGGCCTGGCGGGTGAGCTTGAAATAACGCTCTATGCCCTGCCGCTCATCGGGGAACATCTGCAGCAGGGTCTCTTCGTAGGCTTTCGGGTCCCCGGGCATCTCGAGCGTGAAGCCGGGATAGAAGAACCGCTGAAAGGGGTCCCGGAACTTCCGCCAGCTCACGGCCGAGCCCGTGACCCTGTCCATGACCTTGCGCAAGACCGAGCCGGGGGCCATGTCCCCGACGTAGTGCACCCCGACGTCCCACTCGAACTTGCCCTGCCGCGAGAAGCTGTGCGTGAAGCCGCCGGGCCGGGAGTGCTTCTCGAGTATGAGGACCTTCCGGCCGTAAAGCTGGGTCAGCAGGCTCGCCGCGCTGAGGCCGCCCATTCCGGAGCCGATGACGATCGCGTCGTAGTCCAAGAGGTCTCAGCCGCCCGAGAGGGTGGGGAAGAACTCGACCGTGCAGTCCCCCTCGATGATGCGGTCGGGCCTGACGGACTCGCCGTCGACCACGCTCAACATCACTTCTGATTCCGGGATGCCCAGCCGTTCGCGCAGGGCCCGGACGGTCAGGGGGCCCTCGGCGGCCTGCCGGGTGCGTTCCTCGGCGCCGGGGAGGTAGTGGCGCAGGTTCGCGTGCGCGACCACCGTGCACTGGAAGGGCGCGCCGGCCATGTCGCTACAGGCCGAGCGCGGCCAACTTCGCGGGGGTGGGAATCCCGTCGGGGGTCCAGCCCCGCAGGTGGTAGTACTCGGGGAGCATCCTGGCCATGTCCGGGAGCACGCCTTTGGCCGAGCCGTCGGGTTTGCCCAGGTTCGCGAGCCGCGGGGGCAGGATGTCGTCTTTGCTGCTCACGCCCAGGCGGACGTTGTACATCCGCTTGAGGTTGACCAGCCGCTGCCCCGTGCGCATGACCTCCGCCATGTCCGCGTCCCAGCCGCACACGGCGTGCAGCCACTGGGCGACCTTCTTGGGGCCCACCCGGCCGATGAAGAGGAACTTGCACATGCCCAGCGGGTTGAAGACGGAGAGGTAGTCTTGCATGGTGACCACGATGGGCGGCTTGTCGGCGGAGTCGTGCGGGTTCGGGGGGGTCGTGTAGCCGAAGTCGGGGGCCGGGATGCCTCGGTCGAGGAAGTAGGTCAGGCCCTCGAGATGGCAGGCCCCGCGGGAGGCGGTGGCGTAGTTGAGCGCCATGCCCACGTGGCCCCGGGGGTCGTGGGCGGGGTATTCCAGGCCCTTGGTGTGCACCGCGAGTTCCGCGGCGCCGGGCCCGAGCTGTTCGGCCGCTTTCTTCACGCCGAGGCCGAGCAGACGGCCCACGTCCTCCTGCAGGCCGATTTTGTGAGTCAGGGCCAGGACGCTCCGGCCGTCCCAGCGCAAGTCCAGCCCGCCGGTATCCTTGAGTGTGATCAGGCCGCGCTCGAAGGCCTCGATGCCGAAGGCGATGACGGCGCCCGCGGAGATGGTGTCGATCCCGTAGCGGTTGCACCATTCGTTGCTTTCGGCGATGGATTCCGGGTCGTCGTTGAGGCAGTTGGCGCCCAGCATGCCGATGGTCTCGTACTCGGGGCCGTGCCCGTAGAGCCCCAGCTTCTCGTGCTTGTAGATCTTGCCGCAGCGGATGGGGCAGGCGTAGCAGGAGTAGTGCCGGTCGAGCATGAGGGGCTGCATGGCCTGCCCGCAGACCTTCTTCGCGCCCTCGGGCCAGCTGCCCAATTGCCAGTTCTTGATGGGCAGGTCGCCGTATTTCTCGACGGCCTCCACCCCGCCCGAGGTGCCGAAATCGGTGAGCCCGACCGTGTTCTTGCGGATCTCGGGAACGTCCGCCTTGAGCAGGGCCTGGAGCTCGGCGGGGTGGGCGACGGGGTAGCGGGTCTCCAGCTCGCCCTCGACGGCGATGGCCTTGACGCGCTTGGCGCCCATGACCGCGCCGATGCCGGCCCGCGCCGCGAGGCGGGTGTTGGGAGGGTCGAACACGATGGCGGAGATGAGCACGCCGCTCTCGCCCGCGGGGCCGATGACGGCGAAGCGCGTCCGCTCCGGGAACCGGCCCTTGAGGGCTTCGCCGGCCGCGTAGGCGTCCACGCCCTCCAGCGCGGCGGCGGATTCGAAGCGGACGCCCGCCTTGGTCACATGGAGGAGGGTGAGTTCGGAGCACCGGCCGGTGAGGATCATCCCGTCAAAGCCCGTTTTGCGGAACTCGGCCGGCCAATGCCCGCCGACCGTTGCCTCGTTCCAGATCCCGGTCTGGGGCGAACGGGCGCACACGCTGAGCTTGGAGGTCCCGGGCAGGTTGCCCCCGGCGAACAGGCCCGCGATGAAGAGGAGCGGCGCTTCCTCGCCGAGCGGGTCGAGGTCCCCGGCGAAGTCGTAGTAAAGCAGCTTGGCCGCGAGCCCGGAGCCCAAGAAGTACTTCCGGGCGTCCGCCTCCGGGATCTCGACGACCCGGGAGGTCCGGTTGGTCAGGTCGACTTGCAGGAGCCGGCCGAAGAAGCCGCCCGCCGCGCTCATGCGGGAGCCGTGCGATGGACCCGTTCGAAGGCCTTGCGCAGGCGCTGGACCGCGTCGTCCACGTCCCCGCGGGTGGCGGTCATGGGCGGGCTGATGCGCAGCACGTTCCCATAAAGGCCGCCCTTGCCGATGAGCAGCCCCTCCTTCTTGGTCTCCTCGAAGAGCTGGACCACGGTCTTCGCGTCCGGGGCCTTGGTCTTGCGGTCCGCGACCACCTCGACCCCGGCCATCATGCCCATGCCGCGCACCTCCCCGATGCAGGGGAAGTCCTTCTGCAGGGCGGAGAGGCCGTCGCGCAGGTAGGCGCCCACGGTCTCGGCGTTCTTCAGGAGCCCTTCCTCGTCGATGGCGTCGATGGTGGCGTGGGCCGCGGCGCAGGACACGGGATTGCCGCCGAAGGTCGAGATGGTGAGGCCCTGGAGGCTCGCGGCGATCTTGTCTGTGGTCACGGTCCAGCCGATGGGGAAGCCGTTGGCCATGCCCTTGGCCGAGGTCATGATGTCGGGGACCACGCCGAAATGCTCGATCCCGAACCACTTGCTCCCGGTGCGGCCCCAGCCGGTCTGCACCTCGTCGGCGATGAACAGCCCGCCGTACTTGCGCACGATGGGCACGGCCACCTTGAAGTAGTCCTTGGGCGGGACCACGAAGCCGCCCACCCCCAGGATGGGCTCGGCCAGGAAGGCGGCCACCTTGCCGCAGGTCTCGGTCTGGATGAGCTCTTCCATGTCCTTGGCGCAGGCCAGGTCGCAGGAGGGGTAGGAGAGCTTGAAGGGGCAGCGGTAGCAGTAGGGGGCGTGCGCGTGCCGGATGCCCGGCACGGGCGTGCGCGAGATGCGCCAGGCCGCGTGCGCGGTGAGGTTCATGGCCATGGCGGAGCGGCCGCTGTAGGAATGGCGCAGCGCGATGATCTCCGTGTTTCCCGTGGCGTGCTGGGCCGTGAGCACCGCGGTCTCGTCCGCCTCGGTGCCGCTGTTGGTGAAGAAGCTGCGCTTGAGGTCCCCGGGGGTTATCCCGGCCAGCCTTTCCGCCAGGTCGGCGGCGGGCTGAGTGGGATAGAGGGTCGAGACGTGCTGGAGCGTCTTGAGTTGGGCGATCACGCGGTCGGTGATCTTCTTGTGGCAGTGCCCGACCGAGACCGTGAGGATGCCGCCGAAGAAATCCAGATACTGCTTCCCCTCCGCGTCGCGGACCTCGAGTCCCTGGCCCGAAACCAGGGGCAGGGGCTCCTGGTAGTAGGTGATGACGCCCGGATACAGGAAATCCTTGTACTTCTTCGTCAGCCGTGCGTTCTTCATGGTCGTGAACTCCACTCTTCCGGGTTGAACCGCTCGCGCTTGAGATACTTCCCGCGTCCCTTCGCCCCGACGTACTCGCCGCCCTTGGCCACGACCTCGCCGCGCGACAGGACGAGCACGGGGAGCCCCTCCAGCTTGAAGCCCTCGAAGGCCGAATAGTCCACCCGGTGCCGGCTGGCGGCCTGGGAGACGACGCCCCTCTTCTTGGGGTCGATGAGGACCAGGTCGGCGTCCGACCCCACCGCGATCGTCCCCTTCCGGGGATAAAGCCCGAAGATCTTCGCCGGGTTGGTCGCCAGCGCGGCCGCGAACTGATTGCGGTTGAGCCGGCCCTGGCGCACGCCGTAGGTGTAGAGGAGCGAGACCCGGTCCCCGACCGCGGGGATGCCGTTGGGGATCTTCAGGAAGCTGTCCTTGCCCATGTCCTTCTGGCCCTGGAACCGGAAGGAGCAGTGGTCGGTGGCCACGCCCTGGATGAAGCCGTCGCGCAGGCCCTCCCAGAGCTTGGGCTGGTTGGATTTGTCGCGCAGCGGGGGGGACATCACCCACTTGGCTGCCTCGAAGCCGTTCTTCCGGTACAGGCTCTCGTCGAGGAGCAGGTACTGCGGGCAGGTCTCGCCGAACACCAGCTGGCCGCGGCAGCGCGCGGCCTTGACCTCCCGCAGCGCCTCGTCGCAGCTCATGTGCACGATGTAGAGGGGCGCGCCCGCCAGCTTCGCCAGGGCGATGCCGCGGTGCGTGGCTTCGCCCTCGGCCGCGGCGGGATGGGCGACGGGATGGTACTCCGGTCCGGTCTTGCCCGCCGCGATGAGATGCTTCATGAGGTAGGCCAGCACGTCGCCGTTCTCGGCGTGGATGGAGACCAGGGCCCCGTGCGCCTTGGCCGCGTGCAGGACCTCCAGGAACTGCGCGTCGTCCACCATGAAGGCGCCCTTGTAGGCCAGGAAGCATTTGAAGGAGGTGATGCCTTCTTTGATGAGCTTGGGCACGTCCGCGGCGACCTGGTCGTTGAACTCCACCAGCGCCATGTGGAAGCCGTAGTCGACCACCGCTTTCCCCGCCGCCTTGCCGTGCCAGCTCTTGAGGGCCTCCAGGACGCTGGCGCCCTTGGAGGGGATCACGAAGTCGATGATGGTCGTGGTCCCCCCGCAGGCCGCGGCCGTCGTCCCGCTCTCGAAGTCGTCGGCCGAGACCGTGCCCATGAAGGGGAGCTCGAAGTGGGTGTGCGCGTCGATCCCGCCCGGATAGACCTCGAGGCCCTTGGCGTCGATGACCTGGGCCCCGGCGGGCGCCGCGATGCGGTCGGCCAGCTCGACGATCCTCCCGCCGCGGATGCGGAGGTCCGCCCGGAAGGAGTCCGCCGCGGTGAACACGTCGCCGCCCTTGAGGACCAGGTCCTTCTTCATGGTCGCGCCTCCGGTTACGGCAGCAGCTTCACGATGTCTTCGTAGGTCTCGGGCCGCCGGTCGCGGTAGAACTGCCAGGTGTCCCGCACCTGCGTGATCTTGTCGAGGTCGAGGTCCGCGGTCACCAATTCGTCCTTGTCCTCGCTGCCCTCGGCCAGGATCTCGCCGCGCGGGTTGACGAAGTAGCTGTGCCCGTAGAATTTGCCTATGTTCCAGGGGCGCTCGGTCCCCACGCGGTTGATGCAGCCCATGAAGTAGCCGTTGGCGACGGCGTGGGCGGGCTGCTCCAGCTTCCAGAGGTGCTGGGAGAGTCCCGCCACCGTGGCCGAGGGGTTGAACACGATCTCGGCCCCGTGCAGGCCGAACAGCCGGGCGCCTTCCGGAAAATGGCGGTCGTAGCAGATGTAGACCCCCACCTTGGCGTAGCGGGTCTCGAAGACGGGGTAGCCGAGGTTTCCGGGCTTGAAGAAGAACTTCTCCCAGAAGCCCGCCACCTGCGGGATGTGGATCTTGCGGAACTTCCCCAGGTACTTGCCGTCCGCGTCCAGGACCGCCGAGGTGTTGTAGTAGACCCCCGCCATCTCCCGCTCGTACATGGGCGCCACGATGACCATCTTGTACTTCTTGGCGTACTTGGAGAGGAGCTCGGTGGTCGGCCCGGGCACCGGCTCGGCGGTGACGTACCACTTGCTGTCCTGGGAAGGGCAGAAATAGGGTGTGTTGAAGATCTCCTGCAGGCATAGGATCTGCACGCCCTTCTTGCCCGCCTTGTCGATGAGCCCCAGGTGCTTCTGGGTCATCGCGTCCTTGATCTCAGCCACGCTGCCTTCCCCTTCATGGAGCGGCAGAGCGCATTGGATCAGGCCGCACTTGACGATTCTGGACATGACCGTCCCCCTTTCCGACAGCCCTAGAATAGCGAGTGCGAGGGCGCGATGCAAGGCCCTTAGCGCAGGTCAGTATGGGAGGGCGACGGTGCCCCATTCCCGGGCGGCCGGCGCGTCCTTGACCTGCTGGAAGCTCTGGGGATAGATGGGCAGGGGTCCGTCCTCGCGGCGATTGCCCACGAAATGGATCGCGCCCTCGCGCTTGAACCAGTGCGCCCCGCCGTCGTCTTTGAAGACTTCGACCGGCTCCTTCATCCCGCGTCCCCGCAGGACGGCGAGCTCGCGGGGGGCGCTGAGCCCGCTGGTCTTGCCGTCGAAGACCATGACATGGGCGAAGGCGGGCGTGGTCCGGCTGAGGTCCTGGATGTAATAGCCCTTGGGATCCCCTTCCCGGGTCACCGGCGACATCCGCTCGTAGATCAGGCCGTCCGGTTCCGCGGCCCTCCGGTCGTCGCTCGGGTCCCGGTCGACCGGCTGATGGAGCTCCCTTTCCTCGTAGATCGCTATCGTCTCGGGGGCGCGGTCCGGGTCCCGCAGGTCGAAGGTCGCGACGACTTCCCGCAGGGTGACCCGGGTCCCCATGCCCAGGTCCGTGGGGGGAGTCTCCTCGCGGGTGGCCAGGAGGACGTTCAGAGTGCGCTGCTCGGGGTCTATCCAGTGGCCGCGCAGGCGGGAATGCGCCGTCTCCATGGGCACCCGCTTCGACTTCGGGGCCTTGGGGTCCGTCCAGTCCACGACGAAGAGGTCGCCGGTGTTGGAGAGCAGATAGAGGGACTGCTCGAAGAGGAGGGTGTGCACCGGGGATACCTGCGGGGTGATCTCCCCGAGCATCCGCGGCTTCAGGCCGGCCCGCCCCTTCACGGCCAGGTCGCAGTCGAGGGCGGTCACGATGTTGTCGGTCAGCACGAAGACCAGGCGGCGGTCCGAGCCCAGGAACCAGGAGAACCCCTCCTTGGCCACCTGGAGCGTCTTCCCTTCCCGCAGTTCCGCGTCCAGCAGGGAGACCGTGTTGAAGAGCGGCGAGAGCCGGAGCACGCGCCCCCCGCAGGAGAGATGCTCTTCCGGCTCGGCCGCGGGGGCCGTGGAGCGGAGCACCGCCTTCCGGTCGGCTCCGAGCTCGTAGTTCGCGGTGGCGCCGGTAGAGAACAGGATGAACCCCTCCGCGGCGGCGGGCAGGGCGAGGAGGGCGGCCAGGGGCAAGGAGAGGAGCATGAGGAGATTATAGCGCTTGAAAAGATATCATACCCGGGTCATGAGGGGGTTACTGGGATATTTCGGCCGATCGGCGCGCGAAACGCTGTCGCATATCGGCGGCATCGTGCTGCTGGGCTGGCGGACGGCCGGCGCGGCGGCGCATCTGCGGGCGCCCAACCTGCCGCTGGTGTGGAAGGTCGTCCTGCTCCAGGTGCGCTTCAGCGGCTTGCAGGCGGTGCCCCTGGTCGCCGGCATCTCGTTGGTCCTGGGCGCGGCGACCATATTCCAGGCCTTCGACCTCCTGGGCCACCTGGCCGATAACTATATCGGCGGCTTGCTCTTCGGCGTGGTCGTGAGCGAGTTGGGCCCCCTGACCGCGGCCGTCGTCCTCATCGCCCGCTCCGGCACGGCCATGGCCACCGAACTGGGCTCGATGAAGCTCAACGGGGAGATCGAGGCTCTGCAGTCCTTCTGCGTCTCTCCGACCGCCTTCGTGGTCTTCCCCCGCGTGCTGGGCGCGGTGCTGGCTTTGGGGGGGCTGATCGTGGTCTTCGACCTCCTGGGCCTCGTCGGCGGGTTCGGGGTCGCGATGCTGGTGATGGACCTCTCCTTCCCCGTCGTCCAGGAGCGGGTGCTGACGGCGATGAGCAACGGCGCCCTGGCGGGCTCGGTGCTCAAGGCCGGGCTCTTCGGGTCGGCCATCGCGCTCATCTGCTGTCATTACGGCCTGAGCCTGCGCAGGTCGCCGACCGAGCTGCCCAAGGCGGTGACCCAGGCCGTGGTGTGGGCCCTGGTCTCGGTGTTCCTGCTCGACGGACTGGTCATGGTGGCGGGCTACCTTATATGAGCCCGAGCGTGCTGGAGCTGCGCGGCGTGGGCTTCCCGGGGAACGCGCGCTCGAACCTGCAGGGAGTGGACCTGACGGTGGCCGCGGGCGAGGCCGTGGTGCTGTTCGGCCATTCCGGCTCCGGGAAGAGTACCCTCATCAAGATCGCCGGCGGGCTCGTCGTCCCCCCGGCCGGGACGGTGTCCATCCCCGACCCGCGGCCGAGCCCGAAGCTCTCGCTGAGCTACGTGTTCCAGAAGGGGGGGCTTCTGAACAACCTGAGCCTGCTCCAGAACGCGATACTGCCCGTGGTCTACCACGGGCTGATGCCCCGGGAAGAGGCCCGCGAGCGGGCACTCGCGCTCTTCACGGAGCTGGGGATCGCCGGCGACGCGGAACGCTTCCCCGCCGTGGTCGGCTCGGATGCGCGCATCTTCACGCAGATGACGCGCGCGCTCCTCGCCGAACCGAGGCTCCTGCTCCTCGACGAGATATTCCTATCGGTGAACGCGGCGGGCGACCGCGTCCTGAGCGGCCTCATCGAGAGGGTGAGGCGGGAGGGGCGGATGGGGGTCCTGGTCGCCTCGAGCGAGCTCTCGCCCTGCCTCGGCTGGGCGGACCGGTTCATCTTCATGCGCCGCGGCGGTTCGGTGGAGTTTCGGGGGCGCGAGGAGCTCCTGGCCGCGCAGGACCCCAAGATCAGGGATTTCTTGGATTGACCTTTCTGGGAGGACGCGATGGATTTTGATAAGAGGGACGTCATGGCGGGGCTGCTGGTGGTGGCGGCCGTCGCCGTGCTCCTGGGCGCGCTCTTCGTGGTCAACCGCGGGCGCTTCCTGGGCAAGAGCTTCCACATCTCGGCCCGCCTGCCCGACATGGGGGGGCTCGAGAAGGGGCTCGACGTGGTCTACAAGGGCTATAAGGCGGGGACGGTCGAGCGGGTGACCCTGAGCTACGAGCCGAGCTTCGTGTTCATCGTGCGCATGGACATCGACCGCCAGATCCGCCTGTACGAGGGCACCAGCGTGATGGTGCGGAGCAAGGGGCTCATGGGGTCGCGCTATCTCGAGCTGATGCCCCCGCCCGGCGAGACCGGAGTCCTGCTGGCGGAGGGGGCGGTCGTCCCGGTCGTGACCGAGGGCGACATCATGGCCAAGGCCGGCGAGGTGCTCAGCCAGGTCGAGAAGATCATGGGGCGGCTCAAGACCGCCGACACCGCGGGCCAGCTGCACGGCGTGGTGGCCGACGCCCGGATCCTGGTCCAGAACCTCAGCGCCACCATGGTCTCGGCCCGGATCCTGGTCGAGGAGAACCGCGCTTCCCTGCGCAAGTCGCTGGACGGCGCCCAGGGCGTCACCACCCAGCTCGACGGCCTCCTGCAGAAGCGCGGCCCCGAGCTCGACCGCATCCTGCGCAACGCCGACCAGTCGCTCTCGCACATGCCCGCTATCCTGATGAACGTCGAGGAGCTCACCGAGGACCTCAAGCGCAACCCGTGGCGTCTCCTGCGCAAGGGCGACTCCAAGGACGTGCCGCCCAAGCTCGACCACAACCATGCGCTTCCCCCCGCGACCGCCCCATGAGGTTCCCGCCGCTGGCCGAGGCGGAGGCGCCGTCGCTGCGGGAGCTGGCGGAAGGGTTCCGTTCGGGCAAGCTCAGCCCGGCCGCGCACCTCGCGGCGCTGGAGAAGCGTTTCCTGGAGGTTGAGCCGGTACTGCAGTCTTTCGTGCCCGAATACCGCGACCGCTTCGCCCGCCTGCGCGCGGACCTCGAGTCGCTGGAGGCCGCGGCGCCCAACCCGGGCTCGCGCCCGCCGCTCTTCGGGGTCCCGGTCGGCGTCAAGGACATATACAACGTCGACGGCTTCCGCACCCAGGCGGGGAGCCGGCTCCCGCCCGACGCGCTGAAAGGCCCGGAGGCCGCCTGCCTGAGACCTTTGCGCCGCGCCGGCTGCCTCATCCTGGGCAAGACCGTCACCACCGAGTTCGCCTATTTCGCGCCCGGCCCGACCCGCAACCCCCACGACCCCGAGCGCACGCCGGGGGGGTCGAGCAGCGGCTCGGCCGCGGCCGTGGCCGCGGGACTCACCCCGCTGGCCCTGGGGACCCAGACCATCGGCTCCACCTTGCGGCCGGCCGCCTACTGCGGGGTGGTCGGCTTCAAACCCTCCTACGGCCGCATCCCGCTGGAGGGGATCATCCCCTTGTCCCCTTCCGCGGACCACGTCGGCATCTTCGTCCGCTCGGTGGAGGACGCCGGATTCGCGGCGTCCCTGCTCATCCCGGACTGGAGCGGGTCCTCGGAGCCCCTGCCGCGCGTCTTCGGCGTGCCGGAAGGCCCCTACCTGGAGAAGGCTTCCCCCGAGACGCTGGCGCATTTCCGGGAAGTCTGCCTGCGGCTCTCCGCCGCGGGGATGCGCCTGCGGAGCCTGGACCTGTTCCCCGACATAGCGGAGATCGTCCGCCGCCATAATACGCTCGTAGCCGCGGAAGCGGCCCACGTCCACCGGGCGCTGTTCGCGGAGTTCGGGAGCCTCTATCACGAGAAGACCGCCGACCTCATCCGGCGGGGACAGGAGGTGGATGCGGCCGAGTTGAAGGCCTGCCGCGCCGGCCGGCTGAGCTTGCGCGCCGCGCTCGAGAAGCGCATGACGGAGGAGGGGATCTCCGGGTTCCTGTGTCCGTCGGCGACCGGGCCGGCGCCGGCGGGTCTCGCCGGGACGGGGGATCCGGTCATGAACCTCCCGTGGACCCACGCGGGCCTGCCCTGCCTCAGCCTCCCCTCCGGAATGGTCGGCGGGCTGCCGGTCGGGCTCCAGTTCGTGGGACCGTTCTCGAGCGACCGGCGCCTGCTCAAGACCGCCGAAGGATTGGCGGAGGCGCTCCGTGCCCGACCCTGAGGACCCCCGCGTCCGGCACCTGATCGGGCTCGCCCTGCTTCTCGCCGCGGTACTCTACCTCCCCTTGTTGGGCGCGCCGCTGCTCTGGGACGACCGGGGGATGCTGGTCTTCAACACCGCCTGGAGCGAGCACATCCCCTTGAGGCGCTTCTTCCAGGCGGAATACTTCTCCTTCGCGACGGAGATGACTTGGAGGCCGCTCGCCTCGCTCTCGTATTACGCCATGATCCACGCCTTTGGCCTCTCCCCGACGCTCCTGCGGCTCGTGGGACTGATCCTGCACGGAGCGGTCGCCGCGCTGCTGTTAGCCTTCCTCACCCGGGCGGGGATGCGCCGGGCGGCGGCCGGGCTCGCCGCCGCGCTCTTCCTCCTCCACCCGGCGCATCTGGAGACGCTGGCTTGCGTCACTTTCAACGAAGAACTGCTGGCGGCGCTGGGGCTCATGGCCATGCTCCTCTGCCATCAGAGCCTCCGGCCGGGACTCGCGGCAACGGCCTTCGCCTGGGCGCTCCTGGCGAAAGAATCCGGGGCCGCGGGGCTCCCGCTGGCGATGTGCTACGACTTCCTGCTGCGGCGGCGCGGCAGCGACGCCGTACTGAGCGCCGTCAGGAACTGCGTCGGCGTTCATGTGCGGCGCCGGGAGACCGGGCGGAGGCACTTCCTCGCCTACGCGCTCTACGCGGCCGTGCTGGGGCTCTACGCCTGGGCGCGCTTCCTCCGGCTCCCGGGACTGGACCCGGGCTCCTATTCCGCGCTCCTGCCGGTCGGCGAACGGCTCTTCCATGCCCTGCGCGGCTTCGTTGCCGCGGCACGAGTGTTCTTCGTCCCGTTCTCCCTGAGGATCGAATACTTTGCTCTTCCCGCGGAGTCCGCATGGGAATGGCTGCTCTGGCTCTCGGGGGGCGCGGCATGCGCGGCGCTGGCGGCCCTGGTCCTGCGCGCCGCCGCGAGGGAGCGCGAACCCCTCCTGGTGTTCCTGCTCCTGTGGCCCGCCGCCTTCCTGGCCTTGACCGCGAATCTGCTGCCCGTAGGCGTCCTGAGCCTCCGATATTTCGCGGAACGCTGGCTGTATCTGCCCGCGCTGGGAGGGGCCGCCCTCCTGGGCCATTTCCTGTCGACTTCCCGCCGCGGGCGCGGGGCCGCCCTGGCCCTGATCCTGCTGTGGGGCGGGCTGGGTCTGGTCCGCGCGCGGGACTGGTCGAGCGACGATAGGCTTTGGATGAGTCTGGCACGGATCTACCCGTGGAGCGCCAAGGCGCATGAGGGGCTGGGCGAGGCGTATTTCCGGGAAGGCCGCTTCACGGAGGCGTTGGCCTCGTTCTCCGCGGCTCGGAGCCTTCGGGAGGGGCATCAGGACACGCTGCTGGCCCGCTACTTGAGGCTGTCCCCCGAGGGGCTTCTGCGTTGGGAGAATGCCGGCCTCTATCGCTGGCTGGGGCTGTGCCTGCTGGAGCTGGACCGGCCGCGCGAGGCCAAGCCCCTGCTGGAGAAGGCCGTCTCCCTGGCGCCGCGGGAGGTGTTCGCCTACCGGGTCCTGGCCTACCTGTCGGCCCGGACCGGCGATTTCCCCGGAGCCGAGTCATGGCTCCGCAAGGGGCTGGAACTCGACCCCGAAGACTCCTTCCTCAAGAGACTCGCGCCCGACGTCGCCGCACGCCGCCTCTCCTTCCGCGCGAAGTTCTAAACCATCCGTCACCCCGGGGCTTGACCCCGGGTTCCGCATTCGTCACCCCGGGCTTGACCCGGGGTCCAGATTTCTGGATCCCGGTTTTCGCCGGGATGACGAAGAGTGAGGCATGGTCCAGCACTGTGCCCGGGCACAGTGACGCCCATTCTTCGCATCTTGAGAAGGCGGCGCTCCGTCGCGACTCGGTCCGGACCGAGCCCTAGCCCGGTCCGGCATGCCTTGCATCGACTGCTGTCCGTGATCTTGGACGTAGATGAGGTGACGCGGCTGTTGGACTATTTCGAATTGCCCCCCACCTCGATCCTCCCCCACAAGGGGGGAGGAGGCATTTCGAATGTCAAGAAGCGTCGGATGCACTACCCTACGGATTCCGGCGGAGGCGTGCCAGGTCGGCTTCGGTCGCCGTCCGTCCGGCCCAGTCCCGAGGCGCTTTCCGGAGGGCCAGGTCCAGGTCCCGGGCTGCTTCCTCCGGGCGGCCCAGCGCGGCGAGGGCTTCGGCCCTGGCGGTCAACGCGCCGGCCAGGGTATCTTTCGAATCCGGTTCCTCGGAGACGATGCGGTCCAGGAGGTCCTTCGCGCCCTGCCAATCCCCGCGCGCGGCGCTCAAGGCCGCGCGGCTCATGAGGGCGTCGGGATCGAGTGGGTCGAGGCTCAAGACCTCGTCGAAAAGGCGCGCCGCTCCGGCGGCGTCCCCTCCGGTGAACAGCCCCATCCCTTCCTCCTTCAGGCGCGACAACCGCGCGCGCGCCTGCGTCAGCGGAGCGCAGGCCTCCGCGCGCGCGGCGCAGTAGCCCTCCGCGGCCCGCAGCGCGGCCGGGTCGCGCCGGACCTCGCTCCGGTAGGCGGCCAGCCCTTCCCGGACGTCGCCGCGGCGCAGCAGGGCGATGATCCGCCGCAGGGGCTGCAGCGCGGTCCGGTCGGGGGCCGGGGCCGGCGGGGGTGCGGCCCGGGGCCGCGCCGCTTCCCGGCGCGCGGGAGGAGGGGTCCGTCGCGGCGCGGCCGGGCCCCGAGCGAAGACCTCCGCGTAATAGGCGATCTCGGGATAGTGAGACCCGAGGCGTTCCAGGTCTTTCAGCGAGCGCAGCGCCTCCGCCGTCTTCCCCAGGGCGGCGAGCGCGACCGCCCGCCGCACCCGCACGTAGTCCAGGCCCCCGTTCTCCTTCAGCGCGGAAGAGAAGAGCCGCAGGGCGTCTCCCGCCCGCCCCTCGCGCAGGAGCGCCTCGCCCGCGTGCCCTTCCATTTCGGGCCACCAGGCTTCGAGCCCGGCGGCCCCATCGCTGCGCCAGACGTTGCCCTCGAGACGGGCGCGCAGCCAGGGTTTGAGACCCCCGCCGTCGCGGAGCAGGTACGGGTTGCGGCGGTGGACCTCGCCCAGGAGCCCGATCACCCGCTCCGAGAACCGGTTCAGCGACCCGAAGCGCAGGGCGTCCCAGACCCGATAGGTGAACGCGTCCCAAGTCTTGGCCATGCCGGCCGGCGGGCGGAGCCCCGGGACCGGCTCCCAATCCTCGCGCGGAGCCAGGACGGCGCTCCTCCCCGCGGCCTCCGCGAGCGCCCGGGTCAGTGTCGCGGCCGCCATGGCGTCGCAGCCGCGGACCCAATGCACGTCGTCCTCGAACAGGTCGTAGCCCGGGATGCCGTCCGCGCCGGCCTCCTGGAAGGTCCTTTCGAAGTCCGCCAGGACCGCCCCTTCGTCGGCGGCCAGGCGCCGCAGGGCGCGGTTCACCGCCGGCATGGGAGGAATCTGGTCCAGGGCGGCGGCTTCGTACTCCGCCTTCGCCGCCGGATGGAGGCCGAGCCGGTCCAGACAGCGGGCCAGGAAGAAGCGGCCGAAGGCCGCCTCCCACGGCGGCGGTCCCGCGGAGAGGAACCGGCGGAAACCCTCGGCCGCGGCGGAGTGCTCTCCGCGCTCGAAGGCGATCCAGGCGTCGAAGAAGGCCCGCCGCCCCAGCGGCAGTTCGCCTTTGGGGGGCATGCCCCGGACGTTCCAAGGCAGAGGGCACAGGGCGATGGGGACCCCGCGTCCGCGGGCGGCCCGGATCATCCGGGAGACGTTGCCCTCGAACTCGGCGACGACCTCTCCGGCGCCGGGGACTCCCCGGAGGTCGGGCCCGAAGATGCGCCAGGCGCGGAGCGGCCGGCCGGCCAGGATGCCCCGGGCCAGGCCGCGCAGGGCGCGCAGCCAGAGGCTCCGGATGAGCGGGTGGTCGACCTCGTTCACCCCGCTCAGGACCACGATCAGGTCCGGGTCGTAGTCCAGCACTTCTTCGACGGTGAGGAGGTCTCGGGCGCTGTCGTAGGCGCTCCTGCCGCAGCCGATGACCTCGAACTCGTAGCCGGGCAGGGCCGACTCCAAAGACCGCTTCAGGGCCGCTTCGCCGAAGAGCTGCGCGACCGAGCCGCCGACCACGAATATCCGGCGGGTGATCGGCCCCTTGGCCTTGGGGAACCGGGAGACGGTCGCCGCGCCGCCCTCCGCCGTCTGCACGGGGCGGACGGTCTCGTAGAATTCCGCTCCGGCGGAACGGAGGGGACGGAAGAACGGACCCTGCGGCGCCTCGTAAAGATAGTCGGAATAGGCCTTATCGAAGCGCCGGTCGCCGTCCGTGGGGGCGGCTCGGGCGGAGGCGACGCAGCAGAGCAGCGCCGCTAGGGCGAGCCCGATCGGCGCGGCCGGGTCAGACCTCGGGGACGTTGGTGATCATCTCCAGCATGGACTGGGCTTGCTGGTCCTCCGGGTTGTGCTTGAGGGCTTCCCGGAAGGCGTGGGCCGCCTCCGCGTTCTTGTGGAGGGCGAAGAGGGCGAGGCCCATCTTGTGCCAGGCCGGGGCGGCGTTGGGGTTGGCCAGCAGGAGCTTCTTCAGCATGGCGATGGCCCGCTGATAGCGCCGCTCCGAGAGGTAGTCCACGGCCAGGTAGTAATAGGCGATGTAGGACTCCGGGCTGAATTTCAGGGTCTTCTTGAAATGCCGCTCGGAGTCCTTGGACGAGCCGGTATGCCAGTAGACGAACCCGAGGTAGTAGTGGGCCATGGCCAGGTTCGGGTCCAGGGCCACCGATTTCTTGAGCACCTCGATGGCCTGGTCCATCTGCGCCATCCGGTACAAGGCGATCCCCAGGCGCAGATGCACCAGGGCGTCCTCCGGATCGATATCGATGGCCTTCTTGAAATACTCGATGGAGCGCTGGATGAAGCCTTCGTTGAAGTAGAGGCCGCCCAGGTTGCTCCAGGCCCAGAAGTCCCGGGGGTTCTTCTGGATGGCGTTCTCCAGGGCCTTCGCCTGCATCCGGAAGCGCTTGCCGGAATGGAGGCTGCTCTCGGGGCTGCCCACCGGCAGCGCGGGTTCGGGGATCATCATCGCCTCTCTCGCGGCCTCGGCTACTTGTTCATCGCCTGGAGCCGCTTCTGCGCCTTCTTGAACAGCTTGCTCGAGGGATGGGCGCCGACCAGCTTCTCCAGGGCCTTCCGGGCGGCCGAGGGATCGAGGAGCTTCTTTTCGTAGACGTCGGCGGCCTCCCACAGGGCGTCCGGCGCGAACTTGTCCTGCGGCGTGGACTCCGCCAGCTTCTCATAGATGCGGGCCTCGCTCGCGTAGTCCTTGAGGCCATCGGAGATCTCCGCGGCCTGCTTGAGCGCGGACACCGCGCGGTCGCCGGGGAACATGTCGGCGAGGGCCTCCAGGGCCGTGACGGCCTTGTTCGCCGCGTTCAGCTTGCCCTTCTGGATGCGCGCGGTCTCGAGGTAGGCGTCGTGCGCCGCCTCCGTCTTGGGGTAGAGCTTCACGATCTCCTCGAGCTTCTCCACCGCCAGGGCGGACTGGTTCAGGTTCTCGTCCAGGATCTTGGCGATCCGGACGTAGGAGGAGGCGGCCTCAGGGGTCTCGGGGTACTTCTCCGCGACGGACTGGTAGGCTTCCACGGCCTTGTTGAAGTCCTTCAGCGCCGTCGCGTAGATGTCGCCGATCTGGTACTGGGCCTTGGCCAGCAGGGCCGGGTCCTTGTACAGCGCGAGGACCTTCTGCTCGATCAGGATGGCCGGGCGGTGCGCCTCGTTGCGGAAGTAATGGCGCCCCAGCAGGATGGTGATCTCGCCGGACTCGGGCAGGTCGGGATAGCGGACGAGGAACTCCCGCAGCTCCGCCGCGACGGGGGCGTAGAGCAGGGGTTCGGGGATGTCCACCAGCGAGCGCAGGAGCATCGTGGAGCGCGCGGGCAGGGCGAGGCCGTTCACCGGGGCCTTGGCGATCTCGGTGAGGGCCGCCTTCTGCTTCTTGAGGCGCTTGTCCGCGATGTCGAGGAGCTTGCGCTTGGAGTTGAAGGCGAGCTTGGTCTGCGGATACTCGTAGAGGAGCTTCAGGATGTCCACCGCGGCGCCGGGAAGGTCGCCCTGCTTCTCGCGGATGACGGAACGCAGGAAGAGCGCCTGGTCCGCGCCCGGGACTTCGCGGTAGTGCTGGAAGAACGCGTCCACCTGCTCGAGCAGGGGCGGCAGGAGCTCGGGGGCGGCGGTCTCGAAAGAGGATTCGTAGAATTTGAGCTCGGCTTCGAACCGCTGTCCCAAGTCCACGGCCGGGGCCGCGCCGGAGGCCTTCTTGGGCTGCTCCGCCGGCGCCGCCGGCGGAGCGACGATCTCGGGCGGGGGGAGCGGCTTTACGACGGGCTTGGGCTGAGGGAGCGGCTTCACGACCGGCTTGGGGGCCGGAGGCGGGGGCGGCGGCGGCTCGATGGCCGGTTCCGTCTTGCCCAGCTCCGCGGGAGAGGGGATCTCGCCTTCCTGGACGGGGGGGGTCAGGGGCTCGATGAGCTCCTTGGCTTCCTCCATCGGCCGGACCTCGAAATCGCCTTCCGGATTCGCGACCGCCGGGGCTTCCATCTGCTCGGACTGAGCCGACGCCGCGAACGCTCCGCTTAGAACGATAAGCGCTCCCAAGAACGCCACGCTGCCATGCCTCATCTTCGCCCTCCTGAATCGCCGATGATTATACCAGATTGCCTCGCCGCATCGGAAAAAGTATCCTCGGACGGAGATGCCCCACCCTTTCGCGCTGACGGACGCGGCGGCCGACACCCTGCGGCCGGCTCTCCGGCTCGAACGCTTCTTCCCCCAGGGGCTCGACGCGGAGACCGTACGAAGGTTCTTCCCGCGCAGCGGCCTCTATCTCTACGACGCCGACGAGTTCGTGATCTCCCAGGGGGAGGAGTCCAAGGACCTCTTCGTGGTGAGCGCCGGGAGCGTCACGGTCACCAAGACCCTGGGGACGGCCGGGGTCAACCTGGCGACCATGGGACCCGGCTCCCTTTTCGGGGAGATCGCGCTGATCCGCGACGGGGTCCGCGTGGCGAACGTGGTCGCGGCCGAACCCTCGACCATCTTCCGCATCGCCGTCGCCGACGTGCTCAACCTCGTCCGGCAGCATCCGGACTTGGGCCGGCACCTGCAGGAGCTCGCGCGGCAGCGCGCCGGAGGCTAGTGCTCAGACCGGATAATTTCGCGAGATTTGGAGGTCCGAGATTGAGGAAAGTGCTAGGCGTGAGGAGCGCAGATAGTGTGAACTATCTGCGCGACGAGCAACGACGCGATTTCCCAATAACGGGCCTCCCTTCCACTGATAGTTTCG
>MGTY01000066.1 GCA_001799695.1 Elusimicrobia bacterium GWA2_69_24 | reverse complement strand
TCTTCTGCAAACAGCGTCCATCTTTACAAGCATGGCACCGCCTGATGGTTTGACCTAGAAAAACGAAGGGCATCCCGCGTTCTTGGTACAAGGTCGTTGCTTAGTCGACTTGACCAGGAGGAAGGATGCCCGATGCCCATGCTATCACTTCGTTCGTTGGGCTGCAAAACTACGCGGCCGTTGGATGGAAGCGCTACCACAAGAGCTGGATAGAGATTCGGCTGGAGCAACGGAAGCAAACTTGGCGCTGCATCCGGTGCCGACGGGAATTGACCAACCGACGCAGTCGACTGTTCGTTCGCCTGCGCGACATCGACATTTCGGAGCACAAGACATGGCTGTGGGTTCCGCGTTATCGAGTGAACTGTCCCACGTGCGGCATACGCCAGGCTGCCTCGACGATCGCCCGCCCAGGATCTCGCTGCACGCGGCGTTTCGAGCGCTGGCTGTTCGTCTTGACCGAGTACATGCCGGTCAAGGCAGTCTCGGAGCAGGAGCGCGTGGATTGGAGGACGGTCAAGGACGCCGAGATCCGCTACATCGTGGGGCTGCTGCGCAAGCGGGACCTCGATGGGATCACCGACTTGGGAATCGACGAAGTGTCCGAGAAGAAGGGACACCGCTACCTGACGCTGGTCACGGACACCGTCAAGCGCCGCGTCATCTGGGTCGGCCGCGGCCGCGACCGCGCGGTCTTGAAGAAGTTCTTTAGATGGTTCGGCAAGAAGCGAACTCGCCGGATCAAGTGCGTGGTCATCGACATGCACGATCCCTACGAGCTGGAGATCCGCAAGCAGTGCCCGCGCGCCGCGCTCATCTACGACCACTTCCACGTCATCAAGCCGCTGAGCTTGGCCATCGACAACATCCGGCGGCGCCAGCAAAACGAGATGCCTCCGGAGGGCAGACGATACCTCAAGCACAGCCGCTACTTGCTTCTGCGTCCTCGAGAGGACCTCAGCACCAAACAGCGCGTGCGCCTCAAGGATCTGTTTGCCGTCAACGCAACCTTGAGTACGGCCTACCTTCTCAAGGAAGATCTGCGCGGCGTGTTCCGACGGCAAGACCCCAAGCAGGCGCGCGCCGAATTGCGGGACTGGAAGCGGCGCGTACGCGAGAGCAACATCCCGGAGCTGTTGGAATACGTCAAGATGCTCAACCGTCGGCGCTTTGGAATCCAGAACTTCCTCAAGCATCGCAAGACCAACGGTCTCAGCGAAGGGTTCAACAACGTCGTCAAGACGATCAAGAAGAACGCCTATGGTTTTCATGACTCGCAGTATTTTCGGCTCAAAATACTCCGAAAGTGCGGCAAGTTGGGAGAGGCGTCAATTGATCGGGATTGAAGCCCTGTTTTCTCGACGAGCGTGTACGCTATTTGCCGAAGTTCCAATGATATAATCCTCCGGCATGGAAGAGCGCATCATCTCGAACGCCGGGATCCGCCTGCGCAGCGACGCCCAGGGTCCGGCCGCGGGGGCGCCGGTCCTGCTCGTGATGGGGGCCATGAACCCGGCCGCGGCCTGGCCCGGCTCCCTGTGCGGGGGGCTGGCGGATGCGGGCTTCCGGGTGCTCCGCTACGACCACCGCGACACCGGACGCTCCTCGCAGTCCCAGGGCGACTACACCCTCGATGAACTGGTCGCGGACGCCGCGGCCGTGCTGGACGGCTGGGAGGCCGGCCCGGCGCACGTCGTGGGCCTGTCCATGGGCGGCTGCATCGGACAGCGCCTGGCCATGGACAGTCCGGCGCGCGTGCGCACTTTGACCCTGATCTCCACCACCCCCGACCACCGGCCCTACATGGCGGCCACCATGGGGCGCGACGCGTCGGGCTACGCCCTGCCGCCCGCGCAGGAGTCGTTCTTGCGCTGCCTGCGCTCCCCGGCCGCGGCCGGACGCCGGAAGGACCCGGGCGGGATGCTTTTCGAGGGCTGGCGCGCCTGCAACGGGGAGGGCGTCCCTTTCGACGCGGCCGCGACGCGGGCCATGGTGGACCGCATCATGGCGGTGACCGACGCGCCGCGGGCCGCGCTCCGGCATGCCATGGCCATGTCCGTGTCTGCGCCGCTCATGGACCGACTGGGGGAGATCCGGGTCCCCACCCTGGTGATCCACGGCCGCCACGACCCCTGCTTCCCCCTGCCGCATGGGGAGGCCCTGGCCGAGGGCATCGCCGGGGCGCGTCTCCTGGTCCTCGAGGAGATGGGGCACATGATCCGGGAAGACTTGGTGCCCGCCCTGCTCCAGCCGATGCTCGCCCACCTCCGGACCCGCTGAGGCGGGCCGGTTCCGACTGAACTCCCTGCGAAGACGCCAAAACAGCTACAATGATGAATGTCCAATCCCCCAACCGATAAGAAGAATCTCAAGGGCCGTCCCCTTTCCCCGGAACTCCACGCGCTCGACGCCTCCGAGCGTTCCCGTATCCGGACCTCCATGCGGAAATGGGTCGCGATGGACGTCCCCGCCCAGAGGCTCGGGCGCGGGCTGGGAATGAAGGCTCTGGTCGGCCGGGTCGCCCAGGAGGTCGGCGCGACGCTCCGGCAGGTCCAATCCGTGCTCAGGCAGGCTTGCGATGAAAAATAAACTCTTTTTCGGCGGGTTTCCCTACGAGACGACCGAGGAGGAGCTGGCCGAGCTGTTCGGGACTTGCGGGACGGTGCTGAGCCTGAAGGTCCTCATGGAACGCGGGACGGGACGCTCGCGGGGCCTCGGCTTCGTGGAGATGTCCACCGAGGAAGAGGCGCGGGCCGCGCTGGAGAAGCTGGACGGCTCGGCGGTCGGCGAGCGGAAGATGTTCGTCGCCGAAGCGCGTCCGCAGGAAGAGCTGCACCAGGAAGAACGGCCCCGGGAGGAGCGCTCGCAGGACGAGCCCCCCGCCGGCGCTTTCGGCGCGCCCGGATTCGTGGAGCGGCGCTCGGGGCGGGACCGGCGGCGGGCGGCGCAGGGAGCCCCCGCAGCGGCGAAGTCCTCCTGGGCCCCGAGCAAGAAGAAGTGGGGCGACAAGCCCGGCGGGTTCGCCGGGAAGAAGCCTTGGGGCCCGAAGCGCGAGGGCTCGTGGGAGCGCAAGCCGGGCGGATTCGCGGGCAAGAAGCCGTGGGGCGCGAAGCCGGAAGGCGGCTTTCCGAAGAAGGACGGCTTCGGCCCGAAGAAGTGGGACCGCAAGCCGGGGGGTCTCGGCGGCAAGAAGCCGTGGGGCGCCAAGCCGGCAGGCGGCTTCCCGAAGAAGGACGGCTTCGGCCCGAAGAAGTGGGACCGCAAGCCGGGCGGCTTCGGCGGCAAGAAGCCGTGGGGCGCGAAGCCGGAGGGCGGCTTCGCCAAGAAGCCGGGGTTCGGTCCCAAGAAGTGGGGGCGCAAGCCCGCCGGCTTTGCGCGCGGACGCCGGTCCGGGGCGGGGCCCGGGGAGTGATTGACGAGCCGGAAGAGGAGTGGATCCAGGGCCTCAAGGTCCGCGCCCGCCGCAAATACGCCAAGCGCCCGCTGAAAGGCCGCGGACGCCAGCTCCCGCCCGCCGAGGGCAACGCTACCGTCGTGGAGATCTTCCCCAACCAGGCGGCCGTGGTCCGGGACACCGGACGGTCCCGCGGTCTCTGCAACTACCGGATGCGGTCTTTCGCCTTCGGAGGAGCGTCCCGAGAGCGTTCCCCGGTCTGCGTCGGGGACCGGGTCCGGGTGGAGGTCGACGTCATCGTGGGCCGCTGCGAGCGCCGCAACCAGCTCGTCCGTTCCGCCCCCAATTCCCGGGACCCGCTCCTGCACGCCGTGGCGGCCAACCTCGACCGGCTGGTCGTGGTGGCCGCGGCGCTCGATCCCGAGTTCACCCCCGGCATCGTGGACCGGTTCCTGGTGGCGGCCTCGGCCCAGAGCATCCCCGCCATCCTCTGCGTCAATAAATCCGACCTGCTTTCGCCGGGAGGGGAGCGGCCCTGGTCCCACTACGCCCGGGCGGGAGTCGAGCTCGTGGAAGTCAGCGCCCTGGGCGGGGAGGGGACCGACGCGCTCGCGGAGCTCATCCGGGGCAAGGCCGCGGCTTTCTGCGGCCACTCGGGGGTGGGCAAGACCTCGCTCTTGCGCCGACTGCTGGGGGATGAGAGCTTGGGCCGCATCGGCGGGCTCAGCGCGGCCACGGGCATGGGCAAGCACACCACGACCGGGGCCGTCATGCTCCCCGGGCCCGCGGGCTCGTTCTGGATCGACACCCCGGGGATCATGAACTTCACCCTCGTAGGCGTGACCCGGGAAAGCCTGCTCCCGCATTTCCCGGAGCTGCGGGACGCCGCCGTGCGCTGCATTCCGGACTGCCTGCATGACGCGGAGACGGACTGCGCCCTGCGCGGCATGCCCCGCCACCTGAGCTACCGGCAGCTGCTCGCCGCGCTGTGACCCGGGCCCTGTTGCATCGCTGACTCCGGAAACGATATCGTCGGATGATGAGCAGCCGTCCGGGATCCTCGACCCTCTCCAACGGCGTGACCATCCCCCGCATCGGCCTCGGGGTGTTCCGCATGGCGCCGGGCGCCGAGACGCGGCGCAGCGTCGCCGCCGCGCTCGAGCTCGGCTACCGGCATGTCGACACCGCGACCCTCTACCGCAACGAGGCCGACGTGGGGGCCGCGGTGGCGGGCAGCGGCCTGCCGCGCGGTTCGGTCTTCGTGACCACCAAGCTCTGGAACCAGGACCAAGGTTGCGACGCGGCCCTGCGCGCCTGCGAGCGCAGCCGCCGGGCGCTGGGGCTCGACGTGATCGATCTGTACCTCCTCCACTGGCCGGTCCCCGGCCTGCGCCTGGAATCCTGGCGCGCCCTCGAGGCTCTGTACGAGCGGGGCGAGGTGCGGGCGATCGGGGTCAGCAACTTCATGGTGCATCATCTGGAGGAACTCATCTCCCGCGCCCGCGTGGCGCCCATGGTGAACCAGATCGAGGTGCACCCCTTCCTGCAGCATCGCGAGACGCGGGCCTGGTGCGCGGCGCACGGCGTCGTTGTGGAGGCCTACAGTCCGCTGGCCAAGGCCGAGGTCCTGGGCCATGAGAGCGTCGTCCGTATAGCCCGCGCGAGCGGGGTCACCCCGGCGCAGCTGCTGTTGGCCTGGGGACTGCAGAAGGACCTCGTCGTGCTCCCGAAGTCGGTGGACCCGGAGCGCCAGGCGGAGAATCTGGCCGCCGCCGCGGTCCGCCTGTCCCCGCAGGCGATGTCCGAGCTGGACGCGCTGGAGCAGGGGCTGGCCACCGGCTGGGACCCGCGCTCCGCCCCCTGAGTCGCCGACTCCGGGGGCGGGTTCGCTCGGATAC
>MGTY01000065.1 GCA_001799695.1 Elusimicrobia bacterium GWA2_69_24 | reverse complement strand
ACCTCCGGGAAGAATTCGCGCTGGACGCGCTCGTGGACTACGGAGTGGAACCTGCAAAGGAAGGCCAGGCTGTGCCCAACCCCGAGCGGCGCAAGCTGGACAAGAAGTTGGCGGCGATGCACTCTGATCTGAAGGCTGTCCAGGCCCTTTACGGCAAGGCGGCCGCGGCCAACAAGGAAGGCCGACGGCCAAGTATGCGCGGGTTCAAAATCGCGCACGGCAAGCTCGGCCAGGGCATCCGCAAAATACAGGAGCGGATCGCGAGTTTGAAGCAACGGCGAGACGCGGCTCCGAACCGCGTCCCGGTGAGCGAGTTGGCCGGGGCGCCGCTGGTGCGGCTGTCGCGGGAGCGCAAGCACCTGACGAACTGCATCAAGATGGTGGCCTATCAAGCGGAGAGCGATCTGCTGGCATTGCTGCGGCCGCACTACAAGCGGGCGGATGAGGAGGGGCGGACGCTGGTGACGACCGCCCTACAGAGCGCGGCGGACATAGCGGTTCGGGACGGCGAACTTCGCGTGACGCTGGCCCCGTTGAGTTCGCCCCATCGCAGTCGAGCCGTGACGGCTCTTTGTGGACACCTCACCCGTATGGATATCCAGTTCCCGGGGAGCAAGCTGCGGATGAACTTCAGGGTCGCCTCATGAGGGCGGGAAGGCCGAAAATGGGACAAATCCAAATCCGGCTATGTCCGGATGTCTGGAATCTGCGCTTCCGCCTGTTGTGCCGGGCAGCCAAGCTGGTCCGACACGCTGGCCAGACGGTCCTGAAGTTGTCGCGCGGCTACGCCCACTTCGAGGTCTTCGAGCGGGCGCGCTGGGCCGTCCTTTCGCCGCTTGCCGCCGGCTGCGGATAGGCGCGTAATCCAGCGTCAAAGGCTTCGCGCGCTTGTGGATCGCGGGGACAACTGTGCCCGGGCACAGTTGTCCCGTTGGACCGCCGCTAAAAAACAGTCCGCCATCTGAGTCGTCACCGCCCCGGGAGATTCCGACGGCCCCTCACCGGGGTTCGCAGGGGTCGTATGGCGCGCCTACTTAGATTGGGGATTCTCCTTGACCGCCGCCGCGCTCACATGAGATAACATGATAGCCAACGGAGGCCCCATGACCAAGAATCTAATCCTGACCCTCGCCGTCGCCCTGCTCGCGGCGGCCTGTACGCCCAAGAAAGGGGTCCTCAAGGGTTCTTCCGGGGTCGACGGCGCGGCGGACGGAACCCTGGCCGGCCTGTCCTACTCCGAGGGCGACGATATGTCCGAGGGCGACATCCGCGACGCCCGGTTCCAGGGAGTGCCCGAGCTGGAGAAGGTCTTCTTCGATTACGACCAGTACAACCTCACCGCCGAGGCCACCGCCACCCTGCGCGCCAACGCCGCCTGGCTCAAGCAGCATCCGGAGTTCCAATTCCTGATCGAGGGCCACGCCGACGAGCGTGGGACCGCGGAATACAACCTCGCCCTCGGGCAGAAGCGGGCCAAGATCGTGCGGGAATATTACGTCAGCGCGGGCGTGACTCCCGGGTCCATCGGGACGATCTCCTACGGCAAGGAACGCCCGGATTGCACCGACGGCTCCGAGGGCTGCGACCGCGGGAACCGCCGGGCCGTCACCCTCATCGCGACCAAGAAGCCCTAGAGGGCCGTCGCCCCCCTTGAAAGTCGGAGGTTGCGGGGTTACCCTGATAGCGGCGATGAGACCCCTCTCCCGCTTGACGCTATCCTTCGCCCTGGCCGCCCTCCTCTCGGGGAGGGCGGGCGCCGTGGCGGCGGCGGACAAGGCTCCCTCCCTCGCCCAGCAGTCCGCGGCCGCGGTCAAGGCGGTCTGCGCCGACCTCCCCCCCCGCTGCGCCGAGTTTCAGAACTCGCTGGAGGAGATCGGCTGGTTCCAGGAAGACGCGCAGGCCTATCTCAAGGCCCTGCCCAGGAAGCCCGACCTGGCCGGGCTGAACCCGCACCTGGCCGAGTCCCTCCGGCTGATCCAGCGCACCCAGCACCAGTATCAAGGAGTGGATGAGAGACTGGGCGTCCTGGCCCTCCTCGTATGGGAGACCCATAAGGCCCTGGCCGCGGTATCGGAGAAATGGATCCCGGAGGCGAGCACCTCGCTCCACGCTTCTCTGACCGCGCTCGAAGACCGCAGCTCCCGGCTGGAGAGGGCCTCCCTGCTGTACCGGGGCCCGGAGGCCTCGACCCATGCCGCGTCGATCCGGTCCCTGGGCCAGGACGGGATCGCGGCGCTCGACCGCTTCCAGGAGGTCTCACTGGCCATCGACTACTCCGGCAACCCCATGGACGATCCGGTGCTCAAGAAACGCAAGACGGCGAACGGCTTGGCCGTCCGGCTGTCCGCCCTGCGCGACCGGCTGATCGCTTTGGAGAAGCGCGCCGGGTCCGGGGCCTCGTCGCGGCTGGACTTCAGTACGCTCCTGAAGCCGGACGCCAAGCCGGGGCCCGGGGCCTGGGCCCGAGCCGACGCCACCTCCGTCAAACTGCCCCCCTTGGACGCGTTCGGAGCGCAGGCCGCCGCGGAGGCGGGCGCCCTCATGACCTCCGCCGGTTCCTCGCAGCCGCTCCCGGAGGCGTCCCAGGGCCAGGCCGGGCTCGCAGCCGCGGACAGACGGTCCCTGCTCCAGGTCCCCAAGATGAGGGTTCCCGCCCCCAAGGACGAAAAAGCCGGCGTTCCGGACATCGGCCTGCTGGGGCGGCTCAAGCTGATGTGGGCCCGCCGTTCGGGCGGGGAATCGGAGCTCCAGGCTCTGCGGGACCTGGGCCTCACCCGCGTCGTGGGGGACCCCAAGGGGCGGGCCGCGCTGGTGCATCAGCAGGACCCCATGACCTGCACGATCGTCTGCCAGCAGCAGATGCTGACCGCCAGCGGGGCGCTTGAGGGGAAGGACCCCAAGGCCGTCGAACACTCCCTGTTGAGCGAGGCCTTCACCAAGGGCTACCTGAACGTGGACGACTCGGACCCGGCCTCCCTGAAGCTGCTGGGCACTCCCTTCCTCTTCACCGGGAACCTACTTAAGGAACACGGGATGATCGTGACCAAGACCTTCAAGGCCTCCAACCAGGACCTGGCCCAGGCCGCGGGCCGGGGCGGCATGCTGCTCGTGGACGTGGACCCCGGAGTGCTGCGCGGCAACAAGGACCTGCTCGGCATATCCCATTCCATCGTCATCACGGGCGCGGAGATCTCCCGCGGCGACGGCAAGGTCCTCGGCTACTTCATCAACGACAGCGACTCGGTCCCGCTCTCCAAGGGCGAATTCATCCCCGTGAAACAGCTGCTGGACGCCTGGCACGCCGGCAACAGCTCCATCATCGAGGCCCGATGAAGCTCCCGACCGCGCCGTGCCTCGCCTTGATCTTCCTGTTCCCAGCGGGCTGCGCCCGCCGGGAGGCCCCCTTGTCCGACGCCCTCAAGCGGGCCGTCGCCTCCGCCAAGTTCGACGGTCCGTGCAGCAGCCTGATCTCCATGGAATGGCCGCCTTCCTGGCCGGTGCCGGCCGCGGACGGCTCCGGGCGGCGCTTCAAGATCTTCTTCTACCCCCTGCTCGGGACCCAGCCGAAGGTGCACGCCCCCCTGGGGGAGGCCGAGGTCGGGACGGACGACGGCAAGGTGCTCGGATGCCGCAAGCTCCAGGCCCCGCTCCAGGAACTGCCCGGAGCACGCTGGCCGGACGCCCTGCGGGGATTGACCGTTTCCGAATTCGACCGGCGCGCGGACCGGCTATTCGCCGCCACCGAAGCGGTCGGCGCCCTGTACGCGGCCAAGGCCGGACTCACCCCGGAGCAGACGCGCGCCGCCGGCGCCTACGGCCGCCTGTTCCTGGAGATGGCCGAACCCTCCCTGCTCCCCCACTACCGCCGCCTCAACCCGGACTTCTGGAGGTGGCTCGCGGCCGCGGGTGCGCCCTCCATCCCCGACGCGCCCTGACCTCCCGGCGCCGTACCCGGAGGCTTGACCGCGATCAACAGCGGAAGTTGGCCTGGATCAATGCCGTTTTTCGGCGTCCAGGGTATCATCTTATCGTGCCCGATGGGCACGGAGGTGGGACCCATGACCGCGACTCGCGCTCTCTTGACCGCAGCCTTCATTAGCATCCTCTTCCCGGCGTCGCAGGCCTGCGCCGGCGGCCTCTCCGTCCAGGCCTCCCAGACCCGCAACCTGTTCGACGGCGCCGGAAAGCCGGACATGTCCCTGTTCAACCCCCCGTCTCCGGTCGAGATCGTGGAAGCCGCCCCTTTGGCGGGCGTGCCCCAAGGCGGGTCCTTCGACATCCTCTCGAAAGACGCCCCCTGCGCCGTCATCGACGCCCAGTTCTTCGTCCAGCCCACCCGGGCCCAGGGCGCGGCCATGCTGGCGGGCTGCCTGCAGGGGATCACGAAACGGACCGGCGTCACGGTGCGGGCGGTCTCGGGCCCGGTCCGGCGGCCGGAAGGCACGGTCCCGGGCATCGTCATCCTGGTCGGCCCCCGGGTCGGCCCCCAGAGCACCGTGTCCGAGGAGCTGACGGCCGCCCTGTCCGCCCGGAACGGGAGCCTCTTCGGCCACCCCGCCCAGATATCCGTCCTCAAGTAATTATTTGCTGCAGTAGGTGCCGATCTTGCTGCCGAAAGTCCGGGTGCCCCCGAGCTCCTCGTGGCCGGCCCGGAGGTTCGCGACGGGGCCGAAGAGCGGGTCCTTGGGGTGGATGAAGTAGCGGACCGCCATCTTCTTGCTCTTGCCCATCTCCGGCACCACGTGCAGCGTGCTGTTGTCCATCAGCTCGGCCTCGCTGCACTTGGTCTGCTTGCATAGCCAGACGACTTCCTGCTTCTCCAGCTCCTCGTAGCCCGCGGCCAGCAGCGCCCGGCTGCTGTTCTCGGGAGGCCCCGCCTTCTTCGCCGGCTTGGCCTTGAGCTGGTCCGCCAGCTCCCCGGCCCCCGCGGCGCGGCGGTGCAGTCCCGCTTCCATGAGCGCATCCCGCTTCTTGTAGTAGGCCCTCTGCAGGATGTCGGGCAGATACCCGGGAATCACCCGATAGAGGAAGCCGCTCGCTTCCGCCTCGGTCATCTTCCCCGGAGACTTGCGCAGCATCTGCTGCACGAACCGCCGCTGCTCGTTCTTCTCCCCTTCCGAGAGCTGCGGCGCCTGCTGCGCCGCAGCGCAGAGGGCGGCCCCCAGGACCAGCGCGATTCCCCATCTCATGACTCCCTTATCATACCACCCCGGCGCGCGGGGCGCCACTTGCGGTCGTGAGTGTTGACCTGAACGGGCCTTTTTGAGAACATGCATACACCTATGGCCAAGATCGATGCTTTCTTCAAACTGATGTGCGAGCAGGGCGCCTCGGACCTCCACCTGGTGTCGGGGCAGCAGCCCATCATCCGCCTCCATGGAGAGATGGAGCGCATCAAGTACAAGGTCCTGGAGAACGACGAGCTCAAGGCGATGCTCTACGAGATCGCCCCGGAGATCAAGACCAAGCAGTTCGAGGAGACCGGAGACGTGGACTTCGGCTACGAGATCCCGGGCATGGCGCGCTTCCGCGCCAATTTCTTCAACCAGAAGAACGGCTGCGCCGCGGTCTTCCGCCAGATCCCCAGCAAGATCTTGTCCGCCGAGGAGCTCGGTCTGGCCCCCATCCTGACCCAGGCCGCCATGTACCGCAAGGGCCTGGTGCTGATAACGGGCCCGACCGGGAGCGGCAAGTCCACCACCCTGGCCGCGATCATGGACTTCGCCAACAAGCACCGCCGGGACCACATCATCACCGTCGAGGACCCCATAGAGTTCGTGCACACCAGCGCGGGCTGCCTCGTCAACCACCGCGAGGTCGGGCGGCACACCCGCTCCTTCGCCGCCGCTCTGCGGGGCGCCCTGCGCCAGGACCCCGACATCATCCTCGTGGGCGAGATGCGCGACCTGGAGACGATCCGCCTCGCGGTGGAAGCCGCCGCCACGGGACACCTGGTCTTCGGGACCCTGCACACCATCAGCGCGGCCAAGACCGTGGACCGCGTCATCGAGGTCTTCCCGCACGAGGAGCAGTCGCAGATCCGCAACACCCTGTCCACCAGCCTCAAGCTGGTCGTGGCGCAGAACCTCTTCAAGCGCGTCGACAAGAAGGGGCGCTGCGCGGCCCTGGAGATCATGGTCTGCACCTCGGCCATCTCCAACCTCATCCGCGACAACAAGACCTTCCAGATCCCCTCCATCATCCAGACCGGGAAGAAGCAGGGGATGTGCGCCCTGGACGACGCGATCATGGACCTCCTCAACAAGCGCTGGATCGCGCCGGAGGAGGCCTTCGACAAGTGCATCGACAAGACCAAGTTCCTGCCGCTGCTGAAGACCGTCCCGGACGATTATTTCGGCTGACCAAGCCTGGAGCCTGCCATGAGAAAGCCTGAGATCGACTACATGCTGGACCGGATGCTGCACAGCTACCCCAACGTCTCGGACCTCAACATCTCCACCGACCGGCCCCTGCAGGTGGAGGCCTCGGGCTCTCTGGCCAAGGTGGCCCTGCAGCCGGACATCTCCAAGCTGACCCCGTTCCAGACCGAGGTCTTCGCCCTCAACCTCATCAACAACAACCGCCGCCTCTGCAAGAGCCTCATGGAGCAGGGCTCCTGCGACAGCTCCTACTACCTGGAAGGCAAGGCCCGCTTCCGCGTGAACATCTTCGCCCAGCGCGGGAACTTCTCCATCGTCCTGCGCAAGCTGGAGACCGTCATCGCGACGCTGAAGGACCTCAAGCTGCCCGAGGCCTTCCACAAGATGACGCAGGAGAAGAACGGGCTCATCCTCGTCACCGGCGGCACCGGCAGCGGAAAGTCCACCTCGCTGGCCGCCCTGCTCCGGGAGCTCAACGAGACCAAATCCATCCACATCGTCACTTTGGAGGACCCCGTCGAGTTCGTGCACGCCAACATCAAGGCGACCTTCAACCAGCGCGAGCTGGGCTCGGACTTCGACACCTTCGCCAGCGGCCTGCGCGCCGCCCTCCGGCAGGCGCCCAAGGTCATCCTGGTCGGCGAGATGCGCGACCGCGAGACGGTCGAACTGGGGATGAAGGCGGCCGAGACGGGGCACCTCGTGGTGAGCACCCTGCACACCATCGACGCCGGGCAGACCATCAACCGCATCGTGGGCATGTTCGAGCAGGAGGAGGAGAAGCAGATCCGCCAGCGCTTGGCCGAGACGGTGCGCTGGATCGTCGGCCAGCGCCTAGTCCCCAAGGTCGGAGGCGGCCGCTACGCCATCCACGACATCCTGGGCAACAACATGCGCACCAAGGAATCCATCCTGATGGGCGAATGCGAAGGGAAGACCTTCTACGAGATCCAGGAGGCCAGCCTGCCCTTCGGCATGCAGACCTTCGACCAGGCCCTGCTCAAGGCTTTCGAGGCCGGCCTCGTCACGGACGAGAGCGCCGAGACCTACGCCACCCGCAAGGCCATCGTCCAGCGCGGCATCGATACCGTCCGCCAGTCCCGCGGCGAGAAGACCACCGACATCGAAGGCCTCGCCATCGACACCGAATACGCCCTGCCGGGCGCCAAAGAGGAGAATTAGCCATGGAGATCACCTGCGCGGCCTGCTCCACGGCGTTGTCGATCCCGGACGACAGGCTCCCCAAGAACGTCCCGGTCGTCTACGCGAAGTGTCCGAAATGCCAGGGCAAGATCGAGATCCGCATCCCGGCGCCCAAGGGGGCGTCGTCCCCGCAGGCAATCGCGCCTGCGGATCAGCCGCCGGCGGAGACGCCTCCCCCGCAACCCGAGGCCCCGGCCCCGGAGCCGGCCGCCCCCCCCGCGGCCTACGAAGCCCCGCCCGCCGGCGAGGAAGATTTCGTGGAGGACCGGAAGCTGGCGATGGTGTGCTTCGACCAGCCGGAGGCCCAGGCCGAGGCCAAGGCGGCGATGGAATCCATCGGCTTCGCCGTGCACGCCCCCGCCAAACCCGAGGAAGCGGTCCTGCGGCTGCGCCGCACGAAATACGAGGTCGTCATCCTCCACCAGGAGTACGGCGGCTCGGAGGCGGCCAACCTCGTACTGCAGACCCTCCAACCCATGGCCATGGCCCTGCGGCGCCACATGTGCATCGGACTGATGGGCAAGGACTTCCGGACCTTCGACAACATGATGGCCTTCGCCAAGAGCGTCAACTTCGTCGTCGCGGAACGCGAGCTCGGGAAGATCAAGGCGATCACGCGCCAGGCCCTGCAGGACAACGATCAGTTCTACCGCGCCTTCCGCGAAGCCATCCGCGACGCGGGCCGGATCTAGGCGGCGGGGACCGGGGGCGACATGCAATACGACGAGAAGATCGGGCTCCTCAAGAAACTCCGCGCCCTGAAGCAGATCCCGGAGCGCCAGCTTACGGCCCTGGCCGAGTTCCTGCGCCCCAAGCCCCTGGCCGACGGCGCCTTCGTCTTCGCAGAGGGCTCCATCGGGATGAGCCTCTATTTCGTGTCGAGCGGCAGGATCCGCATCACCAAGCTCATGGCCGACAAGACCCATAAGGATCTCGCCATCCTCGGCCCCGGCGAGTTCTTCGGCGAGATGGCCCTCACCGCCGAGGCGCCGCGCTCCGCCGGCGCCGTCGCCTCCGGGGCCTGCGTACTGTTCGAGCTCTTCCGCGGGGACCTGGACCGCTGGGTCAAGCTGAACCCCCAGCAGGCCGTGCACTTCTTCGCCGAACTCGTGCACATGCAGTCCGAGCGCCTGCGCCGGACCTCCAACGAGCTCACACTCCACTTCAACCTGGGCGACCTGCTCGCCGACCGGTCGCGGACCGCGCCCGACTTCCTCACCCAGGTGCTCGAACGCACCGACATGCACCTGGAAGGACCCTGGTCGGGAGCCGCCTATCTCTGCGGCGCGGACGGCGTCGCCGCCCTGACCGCCTCGCGCGGCGACCCCCGCTTCGCGGAGGCCGCGAAGACGCCGGCCTTCGCTCAGGACGCCGCCAGCGCCTGGCTCGACGACCTCACCTTCCACGTCGTCCTGCCCGGCAAGGACAAGCCGCTCGGCCACCTCGTGTTCCGCGCCCCCAAGGTCCTCAGCAAGGAGGACCGCGACGAGATCGAACGCGCTTTGACGGCGGTCTCCCGGCTGGTTTCGACCGGCCTGGAGATCCACCTGACGACGAACGCCTAGGCTCATCCAAGGAGAACCTCCGCCATGAAACGATCCGCCGCCTGGATATCCTGCCTGCTTCTCGCCGCCGCCCTGCCGGCCGCGGCCCAGACCCCGGAACCCGCCAAGCCGCTGCTCCCCGCCCTCCAGCTCATGAGCGGGGTCACCCTGAAGGTGAACGCCCTCGGGCAGTTCCGCTACACGGCCGTGGACGGGGAACGGGACAGCGCCTCGTCGCGAAACGACACCACCTCCTTCCGGGTGCAGACCGCCCGCGTAAAATTCACCGGGGACCTGCCCAAGGACTTCCGGTACACCCTCCAACTGGCCTTCGAGCGGCCGACTTCCACGACCACCCAGAACAGCGCCCTCTACGACGTCATGCTGACCTACGCCCCCCGGACATGGCTCAACCTCTCCGGCGGGCAGTTCGCGGTCCCGGTCAGCGCCGAGAACGGCGTCCCCACCGACTCCATGGACCTGGCGGACCGCTACTACGCGGCGGGCCGCATCCTCAACCCCGCCACCAACCACGACATCGGCGTGATGGCCCACGGCCGCCTGTTGGGCAAGCGGCTTTCCTACTATACGGGGATCTTCAACGGACGCGGCGCCAACACGACGGACAACAACAACAACGGCCACCTCTACTCCGCCCGGGTGGAAGGCGCGCCCCTGCGCTGGAAGACCGCGGGCCGGGACTCCGAGGTCCTGGTCGGGGTCGGCGGGATGTGGGAGAGGACCCACGGCGACGCCAGCCTGATGCGCACGGCGGACCTGACCGGCACGGTCTTCACGGAGCCCTATGACCGGACGGTGCGGTCCTACGACGCCGCCCTCAAGGTCGGTCCGGCCGCGCTCAAGGCCGAGTACCTGTGCGCCACGCTCCGCGGGCGGCGCGGCCACGATCCCCTCGTGCGCGCCGAAGGCGGCTACCTCCAGGGCTCCTGGCGCCTGCTGAGCGGGAAGATCGAACCCCTGCTCCGCTATCAGACCTACGACCCGGACACCCGGGTGCGGGACTCCAAGGACGCCCGCTGGACGACCCTCGGGCTCAATTATTTCGTCAACGGCCAGACCTCGCGGCTGCTGGCGAACTACACCTTCAAGCGCGAGCGCGGGAACGCCTACGACAACGACGAGTTCGTCCTCCAGTACCAGCTCAACTTCTGAACCGAGGGACGTCCCATGCTGCGGAAAGCCCTAGCCTACCGGGAGACGCATCAGCAGCGCTTCGTCCAGGACCTGAGCGGCCTCGTCCGCATTCCGAGTTGCAGCTTCCCCGGCTTCCCGCCGGCGGAGCTCCAGCGCTCGGCCGAGGCGGTCGCGGAGCTCTGCGGCCGGGCCGGGCTCGAACACGTCAAGCTCCTCCGGTTCCCGGACGCCCCGCCCTATGTCTACGGCGACTGGCTGCACGCGCCGCGCCGGCCCACGGTGCTCCTCTACGCGCATCACGACGTGCAGCCCCCCGGCCGGGAAGAGCTCTGGAAGAGCCCGGCGTTCTCCCCGGCCGTCCGGGGCGGCCGCCTCTACGGGCGCGGCGCTTGCGACGACAAGGCCGGCATCTGCCTGCACACGGCTGCGGTGGAGAGCTTCCTCCAGGGCGCCGGGAAACTCCCCCTCAACGTGAAGGTCCTCATCGAAGGCGAGGAGGAGGTGAACTCGCGGCATCTGCCCGCGCTCCTGGAGAAGAACGCCCGTCTCCTGCAGTCGGACATCATCGCGATCGCGGACACGGGGAATTTCGAGACCGGACTGCCCAGCATCACGACCAGCCTGCGCGGCCTGGTCGCCTTCGACGTCACCGTCCGGGTGACGGAGCGTTCGCTCCACTCCGGGATGTGGGGCGGCCCGCTCCCCGACCCGGTGCAGGCGCTCTCCAAGATGCTCGCCTCCCTCACCGACGCCTACGGCCGCATCGCCGTCCCCGGGATATATCGGGACGTCCGCCCGCTCAGCGCCGTCGAGCGCAAGAGCTTCGCCTCCCTGCGCTACGGGGAAACCGATTTCCGCCGGCAGGCCTCGGCCCTGCCCGGGGTGCAGACCGTGGGCGGCAAGAGCGCCCCAGCGGTGAAATTGTGGCGCGAACCGACCCTCGCCGTCAACGCCATCCAGGCCTCCTCCCGCAAGGATTGCGCCAACGTCATCAACGAGAGCGCCTGGTGCCACCTCGGCCTGCGCACCGTACCGGACATGCATGCGGGCAAGACCGCCAAGCTCCTCATGGGCCACCTCAAGCGCATGGCTCCCTGGGGGGTCAAGGTGGAGTTCAGCTCCCCCTCCCTGGCGGATTGGTGGCTGGCGGACGCCTCCGCCCCGGTCTTCCAGGCCGCCAAGCGGGCCCTGAGCCAGGGCTACGGACGGACGGCCGCCTTCATCGGCGCCGGAGGCTCGATCGGCTTCCTGGAGCCTTTCTGCAAGCGCATGGGCGGGGCGCCCGCCATCCTCACGGGAGTCGAGGATCCCTTGTCCAACCCCCATTCCGAGAACGAGAGCCTCCACCTCGGGGATTTCGAAAAAGGCATACGGAGCTCCATCCACCTCCTGGACGAACTGTCCCGGATCTGACCGCGTTTTCCCGACGGGAAAATGCTATGATACGGACAGTAAGTTTGAAGCGTGCCGTAGGCTTCAAAATCAAGAACTTACAAGCGACGTACATAGGTAATTGTTTCATGAAAGGCAAAGTGAAGTGGTTCAACGATCAGAAGGGCTTCGGCTTCATCACCCCCGAGGACGGCTCGAAGGACGTGTTCGCGCACCACACCTCCATCAAGGCCGAGGGTTTCCGGACTCTCGCCGAGAACCAGGAAGTGGAGTTCGACGTCGAGCAGTCGGATAAGGGTCCCCGCGCGGCCAACGTTCGGCCCCTGACCCCCGCCGCCTGATCGCAGACCGCATCTGAACCAAAGAGACCCCGTGCCGCAAGGCGCGGGGTTCTCTTTTTTCTGCGGAGAGAGTGGCGCCGCTCCCGTCCGTTGTGCTAAAATAGGACCAGACGGGCGTGTAGCTCAGCTGGGAGAGCGCCTGCATGGCATGCAGGAGGTCATGGGTTCGATCCCCTTCACGTCCACCATTTAGCCTCCGACCCTGTCGGAGGCTATTTTTTCAACATGCTCGACCGAACACACAGCATTACGAGAACGCGTCCCCGATGAACCTCGCGCCCGCCGCTTCCCTCTCCTTGGGGGTCCTGGTCGGGTTCGGGGCGGCGAAACTCGTCGCCGGACCCGTGACCGGGGCTGCGGGGATGCTGCCGTCTTTGATCCTCCCAGCCGGGAACTGGCAGGTGCATCTGCACCACTGGCTCTGGGCGAGCATCCTGCTGGCGGCGCTGTTCCTCGTGACGGACGGGACCGGGCTCTGGACCCCGAACGCCGCGCTGAAGACCTTCCTCTACGGCGCCCTGGCGGGGATCATCCTGCAGGGGATCTTCTGCTACTCCGACTGGCGGCGCATCGTCTATCGATGACCCTCTTGGTCTGGATCGCGACGAGCGTCTTGATGGGACTGGGACTCGCGGGAACCCTCCTCCCGGGCCTGCCGGGCACGCCGCTCATCCTGCTGGGAGCGGTCATCCATAAGCTGTTCCTCCCCCACCTGACCTGGTGGACGATCGCGATCCTCGCGTCTTTGACCGCGCTTTCGGTCCTCCTAGAGGCCGGCTTCACCGTCGCCGGCGCACGCTTCGGCCGGGGGACGAAATGGGGGCTGCTCGGCAGCGGCGCGGGAGCCCTGCTGGGGCTGCTTGGCGGCCCCGTCGGAGCCCTCGCCGGCGCCGTCACCGGCGCCGTCGTCGGAGAGCTCTTCTTCGCCCGCCAGCCGCTGGAACAGGCCGTCAAGGCGGGGCTGGGCGCGGGACTGGGTCTCATCGCCTCGGGAGCGGGCAAACTGGCCGTCGCCGCGGCCATGATCGCCATCTTCGCCCTCGCCTGCCGGCTCGAACGGCTCTGACGCGGCGCATCCGACCGTCTTCCCGGCGCAAGCCGGGACCCATGATCTGGACCCCGGGGTCAAGCCCCGGGGTGACGCGCGACAGCCCCGGGGTGACGCACTACCCTAGCCCGCGCCCAGGTGGTTGTTCTCCTCGCAGGACAGCTCCCAGGTGCGCACCTCGCAGGTCTCGCAGCCGCTGGAGACGAACGGGTCCGACGCCGCGATGCGCTTGGCCTCCTCCAGGGACTCCGCCTTCACGATGAGCATCCCCCCCGGATAATCGGTGAAGGGGCCGCACTGGGTCAACTGCCCCTTCGCGCCCAGGTCCCGCAGGTGCCGGATATGCGCCTTCAGGAGTTCCTTCGTGAAGGGCTTCGCGCCCTTGGTGAGCAGGATCACGTAGCGAATCCACTTCGGGTCGGTGTTTTTCATCCCTGCATTGTAGCTTGCCCCCCTCCATGCCTGCTACAATGATACGCTTCCGCACCCGTGCGGAGCGTCAAGGGCGAGGGGGCCCGAACCATGGCAGGAGCGGAACCCGTCAAGAAGACCGTCGAAGTGGACCAGCTGAACTGGCTGGCCCGCGCCCTGGACATCTACATGATGAGCGAGCACCTGCGGCCCGAGGAGCTCATCGGGAAGCTCTCGGGGCTGGAACTCCTGGCCTTCCCGGAAGGCAGCGTCATCGTCCAGGAAGGCTCCCCGGGGCGGGACCTGTTCGTGCTCTTCAACGGCAACGCGGCCGTCACCCGCGCGGGCAAGCCGGTGGCCCAGCTCACTCCCGGCGACCTTTTCGGGGAGATCGGCTTCCTGGTCGGCGTCCCCCGGACCGCGACCGTCAGCGCCGGGCCGGACTGCGAGGCTTTCCGCTGCGAGGCCCGGGCCTTCGAGGAGATCCTTTCCGAGCACCCGAACCTGCTGGACTCCATGCGCACCATCGCCAAGCTGCGCATGGAGAAGCTGCAGCGCCCCGCAGGAGGAAACCCATGAAGCGCATACTCCTCGTCGAGGACAATGAGGACCAGCGGCGGCTCATCCGCGACGTGTTCCGGACGACGAACCCGGACTACGTCGTGGAGGAGGCGGCGACCGGCAACGAAGCCGCGGTGAAGCTCTCCGCCTCGGAGTACGACCTGGTGCTCATGGACCACCACCTCCCGGGGCGGGACGGGCTCGAGCTCCTCGGCGAGCTGCGCAAGAGCGGCTCCCGCGCTCCGGTGGTCATGATGACGGCGGACAACAACCCCCACGTGACCATCGAGGCCATGCGTCTGGGGATCTCGGATTTCGTCCTCAAGGAAGGGCCGTTCCAGATCAACCTTCCGGCCGTGACCCAGCGGGTCCTGGAAAAGGAGGACATGGAGAAGGCCCTCGCCAAGGCCCAGCTGGACAGCCAGTTCCAAGCCGCCAAGCTGGCCAACCTGGGCAAGATCCTGTCGGAAGTCCTGCATGAAGTACGCAACCCCCTCTCCATCATCTCCACCAGCCTGGAGACCCTGCGCGACGCCAAGGACAAGGACAAGGCCCTCTCCCGCGTGCTCGAGCTCATGCTCCGCAACGCCGAGCGGGCCCGCCAGCTCATCAACAGCCTGCTTGATTTCAGCCGGCCCAACGAGTACTCCTTCAAGGAATCCGACCTGGCGCCCCTGGTCTCCGAGCTGGCGGGGCATCTCAAGCTCAAATGCGACCGGCAGGACATCAAGCTGACCGTGGAGAACGGCCAGACGCTCCCCAAGATCCCGCTCGACATCCAGCACATGAAAGGAGCCGTCCTGAACCTCCTCCTCAACGCCATCGAGGCCATGCCCGACGGCGGCTCGCTCCAGGTCTCCCTCGGCCACGACGGGGAGACCCGCCGCGTGCGGCTGGACATATCCGACACCGGCGTCGGCATCCGTCCCGAGGACCGCAGGCATCTCTTCGAGCGCTATTTCACGACTAAGGCCCACGGCACCGGCCTCGGCCTCATCATCACGCACGACGTGGTGACCCGCCATCACGGCAGCATCCATGTCAGCAGCGCCCCCGGCAAGGGCACCACCTTCACCATCTTCCTCCCGGTGGACGGCCGCCCGTGAGCGCGCCCGCCGGGAACCGGACCATCCTGATCGTCGAGGACGACCCCGACGCCGCGATCCTGATGCAGATGACCTTCGAGGACGAGGGGTACGGCGTCCTCTGCGCCCAGACCGGAAAGGACGCCCTGGCCCGGTTCGAGGAAGCCTCCCCCTCCGTCGTGATCCTGGACCTCAAGCTCCCGGACCTCTACGGCATGACCGTGCTCGAGAAGATGAAGCGCCTCGACCCCGAGACCCCCATCCTCATCCTCACCGGCTACGGGGAGATCGACACCGCCGTGGAGGCGATCAAGAAGGGGGCGTTCCACTACATCAGCAAGCCCTACCAGAAGGCGGACCTCATCCTCCTGGTGCGCAAATCCATCGAGGAGTCCTACCGGACCCGCGAGCTCGAAGCCCTGCAGCAGCGCCTCAGCGGCGGCAGCGAGACCCGCTACGCCCTGGGACAGGGCCAGGCCATCCGGGAGGTGATCCGCCAGCTCGAGCGGGTGGCCCCCACCGACATGACGGTCATCCTCGAAGGGGAGAGCGGCGTGGGTAAGGAGGTCATGGCCCGGGTCCTCCACCAGAAGAGCCGGCGCGCGGACAAGCCCTTCATCGCCCTGGACTGCGGCACCCTGCCCGAGGGCCTGGTGGAGACCGAGCTCTTCGGCTATGAGCGCGGCGCGTTCACGGGCGCGGACAAGCGCAAACTGGGCCAGTTCGAGATCGCCCAGGGCGGGACGCTCTTCCTCGACGAGATCTCCAACCTCGCCGTCGCCGTCCAGGCCAAGCTCCTGCGCGTGCTGCAGGAGCGCTGCATCCAGCATCTCGGCGGCAAGCGCCTCATCCCCGTGGACGTGCGCATCGTCGCCGCCTCCAACCGCAGCCTGCACGGGGAGGTGCGCGAAGAGCGCTTCCGCGACGACCTCTACCACCGCCTCAACGAGTTCACCATCACCATCCCCCCCCTGCGCGAACGCCCGGAGGACATCCCGGAGCTCGTCGAACTGTTCCTGGATGAGGCGCGGCGGTCCCTGCGCAAGGAGATCCGGGGGGTCTCCCCCGCCGCCATGCTGGAGCTCCAGGCCGCGCCCTGGCCCGGGAACATCCGTCAGCTCAAGAACACGCTGCGCGCGGGCGCCCTGATGGCCGAGGACCTCATCGAACCCTCGCACCTGCAGCCGCTCCTGTCCAAGGACCGGCAGCGCGCCCCGAACGGGAGCGCTCCGCTCCCCTCGCCCCGGAGCCTCAGGGACGCGGCCAGCGGCGCCGAGCGGGAGACCATCCTCAAGGCCCTGCAGGAGACCGGCAACAACAAGGCCAAGGCCGCGCGGCTCCTGCAGATCGACCGCAGCGTCCTCTACGCGAAATTGAAGAAGCTCGGCATCGCCGCCTAGCCCCGCCTCATGACCGCTCCGGACCAGCCTTCGGGACGGGCCTGGGGCCGCTGGGCGGCCTTGTTCTTCGTCCTCCTGGCCGCCTCCGTCCTCGGCATCTTCCCGCTCAGGGACCTCCTGCGCTCCACTCTGGCCCCGCTCCGCCTGATCACCAACGAGGCGACCAACGAGCGCGATTGGTCCGAGGACGTCGCGCGCCTCCCGGAGGCCCGCCTTCGGGGCGACCTGCTGACCGTCGCCAACCTGCGGAACTTCGACTACCGCACCGTCTCGGAATGGACCCCCCGCTGGGAAGAGCGGACCTGCGACCTGCGCACCGTGCGTTCGTTGTGGTTCGTGATGGAGCCCTTCTCGCCGCTCCTGGGAGCGGCCCACACCTTCCTCAGCTTCGGCTTCGCCGACGGGAGCTACCTGGCGGTTTCGGTCGAGGTGCGGAAGGTGAAAGGGGACTCCTTCTCGCCGTGGCGCGCTCTGTGGCGGGGTTTCGAGATCGCCTACGTCCTGGGCGACGAGAGGGACCTCGTGCGGCTGCGCACGAACTATCGCCATGACGAGGTGTACCTCTACCCCGCCAAGGCGACGCCGGAGCAGATCCGCAGCCTCCTGCTCGACGTGGTGGAGCGGGTCTCGGCCCTGCGCGCCAAGCCGGAGTTCTACAACACGCTCACCAACACCTGCGCCACCAACATCCTGCGCCACGTCAATCGCGTCTGGCCCGGACGCATCCCCTACGGCTGGCGGATCCTCATGCCGGCCTATTCGGACCGGCTCGCCTTCGACCTCGGCCTGATCGATCATCCGGGACCCTTCGCGGAGGCGCGCCGGCGCTGGCGGATCAACGACAAGGCGGCCGCGGCGGACCAGTCCCCGGAGTTCTCGCGCCTGATCCGCGAGCCCTGACGGACTCCGAGGAGATCGCCGAATTAGTGGACCTCACCCCCCTGATCGCGGCGGAAGCGGATGCGTGTCCGAAACCAGGCTGGCTCGGCGCGCTCTGGGGGTAGTCGGGAGATCCGCAGGGGAGCGGGACGCCGCACTTCATCACCCTCTGGCCTCCGGCGCCGCGGCCGCGCTCAGAGCGCGGGATAAAGGCGCCGCGCGGCGCATTTGCCGCAGAGGGCGGCGTCCCCCGCCGCCAGGCGGCGGCGGTAGTCCTGCATCCGCTCCCCGTTCCAGGCCGCCAGAAGGCCTTCGGCGGCCGTTCCCACGGGATGGTCGCACCAGCAATCCGGGAGGATGGCGCCCTCCTTGATGGCGTCGATCCAGAGACTCTTCCAGGGGAGCAGGCAGGCCGGTCCGGCCGCGCCCGGGCCGGGCTCGCCGGGGCGGGGCCCGTCGTCCGGCGACGCGCCCCACAGGATATCGACTCCTTCCCGCCGGCCGAGGCGCTCGAGTTCCAGGCGCATCCGCTCCAGCTCGCTCTTCAGCTCCCCGGAGGCGTCCTTATAGATGTTCTCCTCCGAGTCGCAGAAGTAGACCGGGGAGAAGGTCACGGCCCGGAAGCCGTAGCGCCGGGCGAAGGCCGGGAACTCGTCGAGGTGGCGGTGGTTGGAGCGCAGGACGACCACGTGCAGGTCCCGCTCGATGCGCCGGCCGTGCCGGACTTCGACCTCCTGGATGCGCCGCAGGCGGGCGAGCAGCTGCTCGTAGTCCGCGCCGCGGCGGATGTGCTCGTAGACTTCGCGGCGCGGGCTGTCCACGGAGACCTGGAGCGACACCTGGGCGCCGGGGAAGAGCTCGAGCCAGGAGTCGTCGAGGAGCAGGGCGTTCGTCGTGAAGTAATGGCGGATGCGGGGATAGGCGCGAGCCCGGGCGAAGAGCTCCTGGACGTAGCGCAGCTGGAAGAACTCCCCCCCCTGCCAGTCGAGGCGCGCCAGGCAGGGGAAGAGTTCGGGGACCCCGGCCAGGGCCTCGGGGGGCAGGGTCTGGGTCGCCGTATGCCGCTGGGACGGGCACATGATGCAGCGCAGGTTGCACCAGTTCGTGATGATGAGCCCCAGGGCCACGGGGCGGGAACCTAGGACCAGCCTGCGCTCATGGGTCTCGCGCTCGTTGAGGGCGAGATTGCGGGTGAAGACGGCATCGACGTTATTCGTCATGGCCCGGGTCCGGTCGCCGGGAAGCCGGCGCACGGGCTCAATGGTAGCCCCAGTTCTACTTCCTGTCAAGACTTCCCGAGGACCGACACGGGCCAGGGGACAGGGGAGATTTATGTATAGGATGTGTAGACATATCACTACACTGTTGCGATTTTACTACACAAATAATTTTTTATGCGTTTACAGACGAATTGATAGCATGTCAACAAGGCTGTTCCCTGCCTGTTGATAGACATATTCCCATATTAAAAATTACGCTGTAAATATCAATGTATTGTTGATGCGTTTTTCTCATCCGCTTCCGGTGGAAATCTCTCCCACATCCCGGTTTACGGAATTGTTTAATCTTCCGTCATGGCATCGAAATTGATTATGAAATAATAGAACATCATGAGTATGGTCTCCTTCCTCATCCTCCTCACCTTCCAAACCGCGCTTCCGCACGCCCAGGCGCAGGACATCACCCCACCCTCCGACATCACCGACCTGTTCGCTTCCTCGGGCACGACGTCCGGGTCCCTGGCCCTCACCTGGTCCGCTCCCGAGGACGACGCCAACGGCGGACAGATCCTGGGAGGCTGGTATCGCCTGGATCATTCCAGCGATGCGGGGCACGGATTCTCCTCGGACACCTATCAGGTCCAACTGCCCACGACCACGGCTCCCGGGCGGCGCGAATCGCTGGGCGTGTCCGGACTGCTCGGGAACTACTCCTACTACCTGCGCATGTTCGCGGCCGACGATGTCCCGAATTTCTCCGGACTCTCCAACGGCGCGACCGCCGTGACGATACCGTATGAGCCCCTGGCGCCGAGGCACTCCGCCAACAGCCTCTCCCTCATCGCATGGGCCTGGAGCCTGCCCCCGGAGAACAAGACCGGCACCGAGTACTACGCCTCGGATGGAACCGGGGAAAGCGGCTGGGTCCCGAATGGGAACACTCTGATCAGCGCGAGCAAGGGTCCCAATACGCCCTACATCCTGAACGTGAAAGCCCGCAACAGCAGCGGAGTATCCTCCACCATCGCGTCAACGCAGGCCTACACCTCCATCCAGACGCCGACCGGAGTGGGCTTCGACATGGTGGGAGTCTCCAGCATCACGGTCCGGGCCGCCGGGACCTTGAGCAACATCGACCAGGGCGCCAGCGGGACCCGGCTCGCCAACGACAGCGTGGGCACGGACTCGGGCTGGATCCAGGGCGGGGGCTGGACCTCGGTCTCCCTGTCGTCGAACACCGCCTATTCCTTCAGCGCCATGGCCCGCAACGGCGACGCGGAGGAGACCGGGCAGGTGATCTCCTTCACGGCCACCCTGCTGTATCCGCCGGACGCGCTCGACCTCGCCCTCGCCGCGGACTCCTCCACCCAGCTCACCCTGTCCGTGACCCCGCCCCCGAACCAGTCCGTCCTGAGCACCGGTGCCGAGTTCCAGAACCTGGAAGGCCCTGGAGGCCAGGGCTCCGGGAAACTCACCGGAGCCTACTCTTTCGTCAACGCGGGGCTCAGCCCGAACCGGCGCTATGGCTACCGGGTCCGCTGGTTCAACGCGACCAATGTCCCGACCGACTATGGCCCGCCGCGCACCCTCTACACCCGGGCCGCCCCGCCCGCTCCCCTGCCCTACAGCGGAAACGGTCCCGACCGCGTCCAGGCCAACTGGGGCGGCAACGGGAACCCGGCGGGGACCTGGTACGCCGTGGAGCTCAGCACGGACTCCTTCGCCACGCTCGCCGCCTCCAGCCAGACCCGCAACTCCTTCGCCGTCTTCTCGGGCCTCTCTCCCAGCTCACCGTACCGCGCCCGCGTGAGCGCGGCCAATGAAGATGGCGTCGCGACGGCAGCCGCCGACCTCGGGCTCCTGTCCCTCCCGTTCCCGCCGCTCTCCCCCAGCCATGCCGCCGACGGACTGGACTACGTATCGTGGATATGGACCCTCGACCCGCGCAACCCCGCCGGGACGCAGATCTACGCGGAGGATGGGACGGGGAACTCCGGCTGGGTGCCGGACCTGGACGGCTGGGACAAGACCGGCAAGACCCCGAACACGGTCTACACGCTTTCCGTGCGCTCGCGCAACGGAGACGGGGTCGAGTCCGCGAACGCGAGCACCGCGGCCTACACCTCCATCGAGACCCCGACCAACGTCACTTTCGATATGGTCGGCGCGAGCAGCGTCACCGCGCGCGCCCTCGGGACCTTCAGCGGCCTGGGGGCCGGGCTGTCCGGCGTCCGGCTCGCGGAGGACGGGGGCTCCTCCGATTCCGGCTGGACCACCGCGCTCGCGCACACCTTCCTCGCCCTCTCCTCCAACACCGTCTACTCCTTCAGCGCCCGTGCCCGAAACGGCGACGCCCAAGCCACCGATTTCGTCGCGAACGTCACGGCGACGCTGCTCTATCCGCCGACTGCGGACGACCTGGGTCTGACCGCCGACTCCTCCACCCAGATATCCCTGACGGCGGCCGCGCCTCCCAACGCGAACTTCCTAAACACCGGCTGCCAGTTCGCCAATACCGGCGGCGCCGGTGGAGACGGCTCCGCGAAACTCACCGGGACCTATGCGATGACGGACTACGGGCTGAGTCCGAACACCCTCTACTCCTACCGCGTCCGCTGGTACAACGCCTTCAACGTGCCCACGGAGTACGGCCCCGCCCGCGGGCGCTACACCCTGGCCGCCGTGCCGCTGGGGGCCGCCTTCACGGGGGCGGGCGAGGACCGGCTGCAGGCGAACTGGACCGCGAACGACAATCCGTCCGGGACCCTCTACACGGTCGAGATCTCCAGCGACGGGTTCGCGACGCTCAACGCCTCGAGCCAGACCCGCAACACATCCGCCGTGTTCACCGGCCTGTCCCCGACCGCACCCTACGCGGGACGGGTGAAGGCCGCCAACGAAGAGGGGGTCGAGACGCCCTACGCCGAGCTCGGGGCCGCGGTGCTGGCCTATCCCCCGCTCGCCCCCACCCATACGGGGAACACCGCCGCCGCCGTCTCCTGGTCCTGGACCCTCGCGCCGGAGAACCCCCTGGGGACGGCGCATTACGCCGAGGACGGCACCGGGGACTCGGGCTGGGTCGCCGGCCTCTCCGCCTGGACTAACGGCGGGAAGGCCCCGAACACGGAATACACCCTGCGGGTGAAGGCCCGCAACGCGAGCGGGGTGGAGACCCCGGCGGTCACCACCGCGGCCTACACCTCCATCGAGCCCGCTGCCAGCGTCGCCCTGGCGGTGGTGGGCGCTTCCAGCATCACGGTCTCGCTCCCCGGGACGTTCACCAACGTCGCGGCCGCACAGTCCGGTTTCCTCTTCGTCAACGAGACCGCAGGGACGGCCTCCGGTTGGCTCAAGGCCTCCTCCTGGACTTCGGTCGGACTGGCCTCGAACACCTTCCACGTGCTCACCGGCCGCTCGCGCAACGGCAACGCCGACGAAACGCCGGAGCAGACCGCCATCGTCGCCACGCGCCTCTTCCCCCCCGCGGGCGGGGACCTCGTCCTCACAGCCGGCTCCTCGACCCAGATCCTCCTGAACGCCGCCCTGCCGCCCAACGACGCCCTCGGCCAGACCGGTTCCCAATTCGACCACGTGCAGGGTGCGGGCGGAACGGACTCCCCCAAGCTGACCGGAGTCTATTCCTTCGCCAACCACGCGCTGCTGCCGAACACGCTCTACGGCTACCGGCTGCGCTACTACAACGTGGAGAACGCGGGCACGGATTTCGGTCCCGTGGCCTATCGCCGCACCCTGGCCGCGTCCCCCCTGCCCCTGGCCTACGGCACTCCGGGTCCGGACCTGCTCCAGGCCGGCTGGGGAGCGAACAACAACCCGGCGGGGACCGTCTTCATCGCGGAACTCAGCACCGACTCCTTCGCGACCCTGACCCACGCCAGCGCCACCGTCGCGGCCTCGGCCCTCTTCAGCGGCTTCACGCCCGGCATGGACTACCGCCTGCGGGTCAAAGCGGTGAACGGGGAGACCGTAGACACCCCCTACACGGACCTCGGGACGTTCCGGGCCGTCGCCCCCCCCACGGACCCCACCCATACGGCCAACAGCACCGACACCGTCTCCTGGGCCTGGACCCCGGCCCCCGCGAACCCGGCCAGCACCGAGTTCGCCGCCTCTGACGAGACCGGGACCAGCGGCTGGGTCGCGGACGCGGCCGCGTGGACGGGAACGGGGAAGACCCCCAACACCCTCTACACCCTCACGGTGAAAGCGCGCAGCGTCGATGCGGTGGAGACCCCGGCCGCCTCCACGCAGGCCTACACCTCCATGCGGGACCCCTCCGGCGCGGCATTCGACATGACCGGGACGAGCAGCGTCACGGTCCGCGCCCTGGGGACCTTCGACAACGTGTCGGCCGGGCTCTCGGGGCTGGAACTCGTCAACGCCACCGCCGGGACGGGTTCCGGCTGGGGCGGCGCCGCGAGCTGGACCTCCACGGGTCTTTCCTCGAACACCCTCTACTCCTTCGCGGTCCGGGCCCGCAACGGCGACGGGGAACCCACGGCCGACGCCGCCGCGACGAAAGCCACGCTCCTGCATCCCCCCTCCCCCCAGGACTTCCTCCTCACCGCCGACAGCCCGACCCAGATCTCCCTGGCCGTAAGCCCCCCGCCCAATCCCGCGCTCGGGCTCACCGGCTGCGATTTCCTCTGGGTCTCCGGGGCGGGCGGGAGCTCCTCGGGGAGACTCGCCGCGGCGTACTCGCATCTGAACGCCGGCCTCACCCCCAACGGACGCTACGGCTACCGGGTGCGCTGGTACAATGCCGAGGACCAAGCCACCGACTACACCCCCGTCTCCTACCGGCACACCCTCGCGGCGCCCCCCACCCCCCTGCCCCTCACCGCGGGGACCTCCATCCAATTGCAGGCCAACTGGGGCCTCGCCGGAAACTCCCCGGGGACCGATTTCTCCGTCGCAGCCACCCGCGACGCCTTCGCCACGGTCGCGGCGTCGAGCCTCACGAAGAACGCCTTCGCCGTCGTCTCGGGACTCCTGCCCAACACCACCTACGCCCTCCGGGTGAAGGCGGTCAACGGAGACGGGGTGGACAGCGTCTATACCGCGCTGGGCTCCACCCGGACCCTGTCCGCGCCGCCGCTCGCCCCGGGGCACAGCGGACGGACGGTCGACTCGGTCTCCTGGACCTGGTCGCTCGACCCCCAGAATCCTCCCGGCACCCAGTACTTCGCCCAGGACCCCAACGGCAACAGCGGCTGGGTCCCCGACGGGACGGCCTGGACCAGCGGCGGCAAGACGGCGAACACCTTCCACGTCTTCTCGGTACGGACCCGCAACGGCGACAACTCGGTCAGCCCCGTGGTCTCCACCAACGCCTACAGCGGCATCGAGCCGGCGGCGGGCGTCGCGTTCGACATGGTCGGGACCAGCAGCGTCACGGCGCGCGTCCTGGGGAGCTTCTCCAACATGGCCTTCTCGTTCTCGGGAGTCCAGCTCACCGACGAGACCCAGGCGACCGCCTCGAACTGGATGAAGACCCTCGTCTGGACCGACGTCGGACTCGCCTCGAACACCCTCTACGCCTTCTCGGCGAGATCCCGGAACGCTTCGGCCTACGAGACCGACCCCACGGTAGCGGTCTCGACCTGGACCCGGCTCGACACTCCCGCGGCCGGGCTGATGACCCTGAGCGCGGACAGTTCGGCGCAGATCACCCTGAACGCGGCGCTACCCCCCAATCCGACGGCCGGGGCCACGGGCGTCGAGTTCCAGCTCACTTCCGGTCCTGGCGGCCACTCCTCCGGAAGGCTCACGGGGACCTACTCCTTCAAAGACACCGGGCTGACCCCGGACTCCCAGTACGGCTACCGCTTCCGTTACGTCAACGCGGCCGGCTTCCTCACCGACTACAGCCCGATACTCACCCGCTATACCCTGGCGAACGTGCCCGCTCCCCAATCCTTCAGCGGCTTGACCCAGGACGCGCTCCGGGCGAACTGGGGCGCCAACGGCAATCCGCCCGGGGTCCCCTACCTCGTAGAGCTTTCCACCGACGGCTTCGCCACGCTCTCCGGCTCCAGCCGCACCCTGGCCCAGAACGCCCTCTTCTTCAGCCTGACCCCGAACACGACCTATGCCGCGCGCGTCACCGCGCTCAACGCAGAGAACGCCCCCTCCGCCTGGGCGCCGCTCTCCAGCACGGCCACCTTCGCCCAGCCGCCCGCCGCTCCCGCGATCTCGGAAGTGGGCGGAGATTCCTTCCTGGTGAGCTGGGACGGCGCCGGCAACGGGCCGCGCTCGCTCTACGAGGCCCAGGTCTCCACCCGCGCGGACTTCGCCCTGCTCGCGGCCTCCTCCGCAACCGAAGCGGTCTCCGCGCGGCTCGCGGGCCTGCAGACCCTCACGACCTATTACGCCCGGGTGCGGACGAACGCGTTCAACGGCGCGTTCACGGCGTTCGTGGACGCCGGATCCACGATCACCCTGGCGGACGCGGTCCCGCCCGGGGCGATCACGGACCTGGTCGCCGCCCCCGGCCCGGCGGAAGGGCAGCTGCGCCTCACCTGGACCGCCCCGGGCGACGACGGCTGGAGCGGGAACGCGCTGGGCTACCGCGTGCGCCTCTCCCCGGCCCCCATACCGACCCAGAGCGCGTTCGACCAGGCCCCGGCCATCGCCCAGGCCTGGATCCCGGTCCCGGTCGGAGCCCGGGAAGACCGCGTCCTCACCGGGCTCGTCCCCGGCGCGACCTATTACGCGGCGATCGAGGCCGTCGACGATTCCTACAACCCGGGCGGACTCTCCAACGCGGCCGGCAGCTCCGGCTGGGCGCAATGGGACGTCACCCCCCCGGCAGCGCGCGCCGACCTCGCGGCGGTCTCCTCCTCCTCGGGAACCATCCTGGTAGGCTGGACCGCCCCGGGTGACGACGGCGCCTCCGGCACGGCGACGGCCTACGACCTCCGGTATTCGCCGCTGGGTCCCCTGGACAGCGAGGCCAAGTTCCTGGCCGCCCAGCCCGCCCCCGCGCCGGCGCCGGCGGCCCCCGGGACTCCGCAGACGGCGCTGGTGACCGGGCTCGCCGAGGCCACGACCTACTACCTCGCCCTGCGCGCCCGCGACGAACGCCTCAACTGGTCCGGACTCTCCAACCTGGTCGTGCGGCGCACCTCCAACCTCAACCCCCCGGCCGCCCCGCGCTGGGCCGCCGAGCCCGTCACTGCGGCGGGCGGGCGGCTCCGCCTCGACTGGCTGGACAGCCCCGAGGACGACCTTTCCGCCTATCGCCTGTTCCGCGGCACGGAGTCCGGGGGCCCCTACGACCTGCTCTGGACCGCGCCCGCCGGCGTCAGCGCCTACGAGGACGCGGGGCTGGACAACGGCACCACCTACTACTACGCGCTCACGGTGCTTGATTCGGCGGGACTGGAGAGCGCCTACTCGGTGGAGGTCTCCAGCGTCACGGCGGACCTGCTCCCACCCGAAGCCCCCGCGGGGGTGAAGGTCCTCATCGGCGACGACGGGCGCTACACCCTGGAATGGAGCCCGACGCTCCACGACGCGGACGGGGCGCCGCTGGAGGGCCTGGCCGGCTACCGGATCTACCGCGCCGCTGCGCTGACCGGCCCGTACGTCCTCCAGGCTGCTCCGCTCGCGGCCGGACCCTTCTCCTGGACTGAGCCCGCTCCGGTCGGACCGGGTTATTTCTCCATCCGGGCGGCGGACGACCACGGCAACGAGAGCGCCGATTCCCTCATCGCCGCGCCGGACCTGGCTCTCCATGCCAGCGCGGCGGACGGGAGCTCGCGCCTGCGCATCCCGCGCGCCATCGCCGCGCCGCTCTACAAGGCCGGCAACGCCTACGCCCAGGACATCCGGCTGGACATCGCGCGCACCGCCTCCGAAGAGGGCGGCCGGGTCCTGTGGTCCGGCGAGGTGCGCGCGCGGCGCGCGGACTCCCTGTCCGCGGTCCCGGCGTCCTTCGCCTTCCCCAGCGCCCGCGCCGAGCTCTTCTTCAAGGTCGCCGGCCTCGGCACCGCGGCCTTCAGCGCCAAGGACGCCGCGGTCTTCTGGTTCGACGGCACCGAGTGGGTGAAGCTCGGCGGCGAAGTGGACCCGGCCGCCGGGACCATCGTCGTGGAGACTTCCCGGGTGGGGCGCTTCCAGGTGCGGCGGAGCCTGCGCACGGGCTCGGTCTCCATCATGCAGATCGTCCCCCGCAAGATCTTCACCCCGAACGGGGACGGGGTCAACGACGCGATCGAATTCTTCTTCGACAACCTCTCCGACAGCGTCTTCGCCCAGGCCAAGATATTCGACTTGACCGGCGCGGAGGTGTCGGACCTCCGGCTGGGCTCGACCGGGGACTCCTACGTCTGGGACGGCCGGGCCGCGGGCGGGAGCGTCGTGCCCGGCGGCATCTACATCTATCAGTTCCAGGTCGCGGGCAACAGCCTGAACGGCACCGTGGTGGTGGCCAAATGACCGCGCGCGACCGGATCCTCACGGCCCTGGGAGTCGTCCTCTCCGGTTTGCTGGTCCCCGCAACGGCCCGGGCCGGCTTCGAGGACCTCGGCGCCGGGGCGCGTCCCATGGGCATGGCCAACGCCTTCACCGCGGTCGCGGACGACGCCTCCGCCATGCATTTCAACCCGGCGGGACTCGCGGGACTGAGCCGGCCCGAGGCCGCCGCGAGCTACAGCCGTCTCTACATGGGGCTGGAGGACGGCTCCCAGATCAGCCACAGCTGGCTCGGCTATGCCCATCCCGTGCTCCGGGCGGGGACCTTCGCGGCCGGCATCCTGGACCAGAAGCTCTCCGGCTTCTTCGAGGAGCGCAGCTACCTCCTTTCGTACGCCCGGGCGCTGCGCGGAGGGCTCTCGGCCGGAAGCAGCCTCCGCGTCCTGGAACGCAAGTACAGCATCGGCTCGGACCCGCACCTCGCCGACGACCCGCTGTTCCGGGAGCACGGGACGAGCTCCCGGGGCGTCGGCCTGGACCTCGGCGTCCTCTATCGCTCCTCCGGTCCGGTCTCCGTGGGCCTGGCGCTCCTGAACTTGAACGAGCCGGACCTGGGCCTGGCCATGGCGGACCCGGTCCGCCGGAGCGTGAAACTGGGCTTCGCCTACCGTCCCCGGGACTTCACCTTCGGTTCCGACCTGGCCCTCCAGGACGGGGATTGGGACGTGCTTTTCGGCGCCGAACGCTGGTTCCTGCGCGGGACCCTCGCGGGACGCCTGGGACTGGGTTTCGGCTCGCGCAGCGACCGCGACCTATCCGCGGGGGCCACCTTCCGCGGGCCCTTCTACCAGCTCGACTACGCCTTCCAGATGCCCCTGGGCGGCATTGCGGGCACATCCGGCACCCACCGCTTCACGCTCGGCGTGCGCTTCGGCCGGCCGGCCCCGGAGGAAGACGCCGCCCCCGCGGCCGCCGCCCCGGCTCCGACGCCCCTGGAAGAGCGGCTCAAGGACCTGGGCCTCGAACTCGAGCAGAACCGCAAGACCAACGAAGCCACCCAGGAGCTCCTGCAGCGGCTGGAGAAGCGCTTCACCGCGCCCCCCAAGCCCCGCGAAGCGGAGGCGCCGCCGGCGCCCAAGAAGGCCGCGCCCCCCGCCAAGCCCAAATCCTATACCGTGACGCAGGGCGACACGCTGAAGTCCGTGGCGGAGAAGATATACGGGAACTCGGCCCGCTGGATGGACCTGTACCGGGTGAACCAGGACCGCATCGGAGCCGGAGGGAAGCTGACGGCAGGGCAGGAGCTCGTGATCCCATAACGGGAAAGAGGCAGCCATGGCGAATGTCCACAACTGGGAGCTGGAAGTCGGACCCGAGGCCTACGACACCCCGGAGAAGGCGCGCCGGGTCGTCGAGCGCTTCGCCGCGATGCTGCGCGAGCGCGGCGCGGAGCTCGAAGGCGCCAAAAGGCTCGCCGAGCGCCTGGACGCCGACCTCAGCGAGGCCCGCAGCGCCCTCGAGATCGAGCGGGACTCCCGCAAGACCACGGAGAAGCAGAGCCATTCCGTGGTCTATTTCTTTGAGGACCGCGTGAAGCGCGAGGTGGAGGAACGCTTCCGCCGGGCGCGGGGAGGCCTCGAAGAGCGGTCCGCCGGACTGGAGGGAGAGAACGCCGCCCTCAAGTCCCAGGCCGCCGAGCTCTCCGCCGCCCTGGACGAGCTCGAGCGGCGCCACGCCTCTCTCAAGCGGGATTTCGACGCCCGGCTCCACGCCGCCGAGAGCCGCCTCATCTCCGACTACGAAGCCAAGGAACTTCCCTTGAAGCGGGACTACGAGCTGAAGGAGGAAGAGCTCCGCAAGCGCAACCACGAGGTCGAGGAACACGAGATCCAGTGCCGCATAAAGGAGCGGGAGCTGGAGGAGGAGCACCGCCGCAGGCTCGGCGACGTGCAGGGGGAGCGCGAGGCGTTGGAAAAGGAGATCCAGCGGCAGAAGGCCCTGCTGGAGACCGCCCGCTACACCTGGGACCAGGGCATGGAGCAGACCCGCAGCCACCTCAAGGCGCGCGAGGAGGAGCGGGAGACCGAGCACAAGGCCCGCCTGGCCCGGCTCGAACGCACCCAAGGCGCCCTCAAGGCCGAAGCCCAGTGGCTCAAGGAGCGCATGGGCGAGCGCCAGTCCCTGTGGGAAGCCCAGATGCGCACCAAGGACGACAAGGTCACGGTCCTGGAGAGCGAGCTCCGCAACCTGCGCAAGGAGCTCGAGGAGAAGAAGGCCGATTACCGGCGCGAGCTCGCGGAACGGGAGACTCAGTTCGGTGAGACCCTCCAGCAGATGGCCCAGACCCTGGAGAAGACCAAGAAGGCCGCGCCCAAGAAGCCGGCGCCGGAACCGAAGCCCGGCGCCAGCATGGGGACCGGGAAGGCCGCCCAGGATTCCGCCGCGGGCTCCATGGGGCTCACGGACCTCGCGGGCCCGGGAGCCAAACTGGGAGGCATCTCCCCCCAGGACCTGGTGTTCGGCATCGCGCACCAGATCCGCAACCCCCTGGCCATCATCAAGACCCACGCCGAGCACTGCCTGCGCACCCTCAAGCTCGAGCCCAAGCAGCGCGAGCCGCTCGACGCGATCATCCGGGGCGTCCAGAACCTGGGGCGCCGCCTCGACGACCTGGTGGACCTCACGCGGCCGCGGACGGTCCGGCCGCAGAAAGTCTCCCTCCAGGGGCTCATCGAGCAGGTCTGCATCCTGGTCCGGGGACGCTGCGACAAACAGAAGGTCGACCTCGAAACCCTGTTCCCGGCCAGGCTCCAGGACGTCATCGTGGACCCCGAACACATCAAGGAGGCGATGCTCCACCTCCTGGTCAACGCCCTCGACGCGATGCCCGACGGCGGGAAGCTGAAAGTGGAGCTGATGAACATGCCCACGGGCAACATCGTCCGCATCGACGTAAACGACACCGGGATCGGCATCGCGCCCGAGCACATGCAGGAGATCTACCGGCCCTTCTTCAGCACCAAGCCGGGGGGGGTGGGTCTGGGCCTGACCCTGTCGGCCCAGATCTTCGGCACGCACAACGGCGCGATCATCGTGGACAGCGAGGTCGGCAAGGGCACTTCGGTCAAGTGCTATCTTCCGGTACAGAAAGAAGCGGCGGGAGCATAGGCCATGGCGACGATACTCGTGACCGACGACGAGCAGGACATGCGGCTGGCCCTCATGAACACCCTGGAGATGGCCGGCTACTCGGTCCTCGACGCGGGCAGCGGCAAGGAGGCCCTGGAGCGGCTCAAGACCGCCGAGATCGACCTCGTGCTCCTGGACATCCGCCTCCCCGACATGGACGGGGTCCAGATCCTCAAGAAGATCAAGGTCGAGCATCCGGGCCTGCCCGTGATCATGTGCACCGGCTTCGGAAGCCTCGAGACCGCGGTCAAGACCGTCCAGCTGGGAGCCGCGGACTACATCTCCAAACCGTTCGAGAACAAGGACCTCTTCCAGCGCATCGAGAAGGCCCTGTCCAAGCGCCAGCTCAAGGCGCAGTCCGGGCCCATCACCATGCGCCTGATGCGGGAACTCGGGGTGGAGGCCAAGGCCGTGGAGCCGTCCCGCGACGAGGATTCCGCGGGAGAGTCTTCCGGGGGACGCGGGACGCTCAAGAAGGCGGCCACTGCCCTCGCCTTCCTGATCGCGGCCGGAGCCGGGGGCTTCTTCCTGTACCAGCAATGGCTCAAGAACGCCGAGACCGCCTTCGGAATCCCCACCACCCACCTCTCCGGCATCAGCTGGGACGGCGAACGCCTGTGGCTGAGCGACTGGTTCAGCCAGACCCTCTACCAGTGCCGCCAGGAGGGCAAGCAGCTCGAGGTGCGCACGAGCTTCCACCTCCCCGACCAGCGCCCCACCGGCATCGCCTGGTCCGGCGACGCGCTGTATCTCTCCGACGCCTGGAACCAGAAGCTCTCCAAGCACGCGCTGAACCCCAACCTCACCGTGGTCCTCAGCACGGGGAGCCCGGCCGGGGCCCCCGGCGGGCTGTTCTGGGACGGGACGTATCTCTGGTCCGCCGATTCCGGGGCCCGGCAGATCTTCCGGCATTCCGGAGCCACCCTGCTCGCTGAAAAGAGCCTGGCCGCCCCGGGCACGGCCCCGGTGGGAATCTCCGTAGCCGACGGCTACCTCTGGGCCGCGGACGCGGACACCAAGCGCATCTACCGGTTCCGGGTGGACCAGGACTTCACCCCCGCCGGAATATATTCCCATCCCCTACTGCGGGAGCAGACCCGCGCCCTGTCGGCGTTCCTGCTCGTCGGCAAGGACGTCTGGCTCGGCTTCGAGGGCGACAATAAGATCTACCGGGTCAAGATCGGGAGGCTGCAGTCGATCCAATGAGACACGCCGCGCTCGCCTTCACCATGCTCGCCTGCGCCGCGCTCCCCGCGCGCGCGGCGGACGTCACGCCGCCCGCGGCCGCGGCGCTCAGCGCCGGATCGGCGACGCGGCGCTCCGTGGAGATCCGCTGGGACGCGCCGGGCGACGACGGGGCCGTGGGCACGGCAGCCTCCTACGACCTCCGCTACACCCCCATCGGCCCCATCGACACGGCGGCGAAATTCGCGGCCGCCCCCGCCGCCGCCGGCCTTCCGGTCCCGGCGGCCGCGGGGACGCCCCAGTCCTTCGCGCTGACCGGACTCCTGGCCGCGACGACCTACTACCTCGCCCTGCGCAGCGCCGACGAAGCCGCGAACCTGTCCCCCCTCTCGAACTCCCTGCAGGTCCTCACCCTGACGGCCGCGCCCCCGGCACCCGTGGCCGGCATACGGGGAACGCGGGACGAGGGCACCGGGGCGTTCACCTTGTCCTGGTCGGCGCTATCCTTATATTCGGACGGTTCCGCGCTGGACCAGGACTTCACCGGGTACGAGCTCCGCCGCTCGACTTCCCTCACCGGCGTCTTCGCGCCGGTCGCGTCACTCTCCTCGACCACCCTTTCCTATACGGATCCGGGGTCCCTGACGGCCGCGGCCCTCTACCGCATCCACTCGGCGGATGCCCTGGGCGGCTTCTCCACGGCCCGGACCGCGCTGAGCAACGACGCCGACACGCGCGTGATCTTCACCTCCCCGGATGGAGCCGCCCGGCTCGAAGTCCCCGCGGCCGTGCAAGGGCCCCTGTTCGCCGCCGGCAATCCCCTGGGAGAGGACGTCCGCTGCGAATGGACGCGCCGCCCCGCGGAGGAGTCCGGCCCGGTTTTCCTCTCCTACGACCTCTCCGTCGTCCAGGCCGACCTGGGCGCCGGGGACCTCATTTTCCCCCAGCCGGGCGCGGAGCTCTACCTGACGCCGCCTGCCGGCGCCGACTGGAGCCGCCTGGCGGTCTTCGGGGACAACGGGGTCGACTACACTAAGCTCGGCGGGCTCCGGTCCGGGGATTCCCTGGTCATCACCGTCACCCGCCCGGGCCGCTACCGGCTCCAGGAGGCGGCGCGGGCCTCCGCGTTCCAGGTCACCCGCGTGGTGCCCAGCAAGGTCTTCACCCCCAACGGCGACGGGATCAACGACGCCATTGCCATCCATTTCGAGAACCCCGGCCGGGACACCGTAAGCGGCGACGTATTCGACGTGACCGGGAGCCGGGTGGGCAGCCTCAAGCTCGGCCCCTCGGGGGACTCGCTCTCCTGGGACGGGAAGGACGGCTCCGGGCAGGGCGCGCGTCCCGGCGTCTACATCTATCAGCTCCGCGGCGGCGGCTCCAGCGCGAGCGGGACGGTGGTATTGGTCCGATGAACCGGCACCGGCGGCGGACGGCGGCGGCCTGGCTCCTGGGAGCGCTACTCTCCCCGGGCGGAGCCGCGTTCGCCGCCTTCGAGGACATCGGAGCCGCCGCCCGGGGCGTGGGGATGGGCAACGCCTTCACCGGTCTGGCCGACGATGCGCAGGCCGGCTACTACAACCCGGCGGGACTCGCCCAGATGCGGGGTCCCGAGCTCGTCACGAGCTACGGCCGCCTGCACCTGGGGCTCGACGACGGCAGCGCCCTCGCCGCCAGCTACCTGGGCTACGCCCAGCCCCTGCCCCCGGGCTGGGGGACGGCCAGCGTGAGCTGGAGCCAGTTCAGCCTGCTCGGCTATTACCAGGAACAGGCGATCCGCATGTCCTACGGCCGGCCGCTCGGCGCGCGCTGGAAGCTCGGCGCCACGGTCAAATGGCTCTCCATCAAGGTGACCCAGGACGATTTCACGGCCTCCGACCCGGTCTTCGACTACGGCGCCAAGGATTCGGTCAGCGCGTTCGGTTTCGACGCCGGCGCCCTGTACCAGCCCTTCCGCCGGCTGCGCTTCGGCCTCGCCCTCCAGGATCTCAACCGTCCGGACCTCGGCTTCGGGGGCGAGAGCCGCCTCCCCGTGGGCCTGCGCGCCGGAGCCGCCTACCCCGGGGACCGCCTGATGCTCGCCCTCGACGTCTGCCACCGCGACGGCGAGCTCAAGGTCTACACGGGAGCCGAACGCTGGGACCTCGGGAGGCGCTTCGCCCTGCGCGGCGGACTCGGGGTGGGCACCCGGCAGTTCTCCAACCTGTCGGTGGGGATGGGCTTCAAGGAAAGGCACCTGCGCATCGACTACGCCTTCCTCTACCCGCTCTCGGGCCTGACGGGCACGGCCGGGACGCACCGCGTCGCGCTCTCGCTGCGCTGGGGCAGGGCCGCCCAGCCCGAGACCCTGCCGGAGGACGAGTCCCGCAAGGACCGCCTCGCCGAGCTCGCCGACGAACTCTCGCGCATAAAGGAGAAGCTCGAGGCTGTGGAGAGCAGCGCCACGGCCCGGGCCGCGGCCCCCCCTCCGGAGCCCCCCCCGGCGCCCAAGGTCAAGGCGGCCCCCAAGAGGCCTCCGCCGCCCGAGAAACCTGCCCGACCCACCCAGCACGCGGTCCAGAGCGGGGACAGCCTCCGCTCCCTGGCCGTCCAATATTACGGCGACCCCGCCCGCTGGGTCGATCTTTATCGGGCCAACCGCGGCCAGGTCGGCGCCGACGGCGACCTGAAGCCAGGCCAGACCTTGATGCTCCCATGATGAGGCACACACCATGAAAGACTCCGCGTGGTTCGCCGAACGCAACCAGGAACTGCTAAAGCAGGTCGACAACCTGCGCGTGCACGCCGAGGCGGACGACAGCGCCTGGTCCGTGAGCCTCGACATCCTGCAGGACGAGATCGGCAAGGCCCTGGAGGGACAGATCGCCGCCCTGCGCGCCGTCGAGGAGCGGATCGGCTCGGTGGAGTCCTCCACGGACTTCATGATGAAGAAGGTCCTCGCCGACGCGGACGCCGCGCGCGGGGTCCTCGACGAGACCATCAAGCAGCTCCAATCCCGGATCGGGGAGATGGAGAAGCTCCGCGAGGAGGACGCCTACCAGGTCAAGAAAGACCTCACCTTCAAGGAAGCGGAGATCAACCGCCTCATGGGACTGCTGAAACTGGATCCCGCCGCCAAACGGCGCCGGCTGATCTTCCGGGCCGCGGCCGGGCTCCTGCTCCTGCTCGGCGTCGCGATCGCCTCCTGGATGCACGCGAAGCAGAACTACCTCTGGGAGAAACGGGTCCACCCCCTGCCCTACGGGCATCCCTCAGCGGTGGCGATCGTGGCCGACCAGCTCGTGGTCTGCGACTGGATGACGCAGTCCTTGTACTACCACGGCCTGAGCCAGGACCTGCGCCTCTCCCGCGTGGTCTTCGCCCCCAAGTTCCAACTCTCCGGGCTGGCGGGCGATGAACGCCGCCTCTACGGGGCGGACCGGTGGGAACGCAAGCTCTGGACCCTGACCCTGAGCGGGACCGAGCTCGAGCCCATCCGCGCCTCCACCAGCCCCGGCAACAAGCCCGGGGGGCTGTACCTGTCCCCGGAATCCCTCTGGGCCACCGACAGCGAAGCCAAGAAGGTCTACCGGCTCAACCCGGAGCGGACCGAGGAGGTCATCAAGGAGTATCCCCTGGGGGACCTGGCTCCGCGGGCCATGTTCCGCCGCGGCGAACGGCTCTGGATACTCGACGAGGTGACCGGGAGGGTGTACCGGAGCCGCCCCAAGGCGGACCTGGACAAGCCCGAGTCCTGGGACGCCATGACCCCCGCCTTCCCACCCGACGGCGCGCGCCCGGTGGGGCTGACCTCGGATCCCCAGAGCCTCTGGATCCTGACCTC
>MGTY01000064.1 GCA_001799695.1 Elusimicrobia bacterium GWA2_69_24 | reverse complement strand
TGCCACACCCGTCTGCTGCATGACGAAGCCGATGACGTGGCGCAGGGTCGGGTAGTCCTTGAGGGACAGGTTCTCGGTCTTGGCGATGCCGTACTTGTCGCGGATGAGTCCGATGAGCTCGGCCTGTTTGACCGTGTCGATGCCCAGGTCGGCTTCCATGTCGAGGTCGAGTTCCAGCATGTCCGCCGGATATCCGGTCTTCTCGCTGACCAAGGCGACGATCTCCTTGGTCAAGTTCGCGTCGAGACCTGTGGGAGCGGCCGCGGGCGCTGCAGCCGGAGCGGCCTGCGGCGCGGGGGTCGCGGCCGCGGGGGCTGGGGCGACGGCCGGAGCCGCGGACATGGGGACGCCGGTCTGCTGCATGACGAAGCGGCTGACATGGCGCAGGGTCGGGTAGTCCTTGAGGGAGAGGTTCTCGGACTTCGCGATGCCGTACTTGTCGCGGATGAGTCCGATGAGTTCGGCCTGCTTGACCGTGTCGATGCCCAGGTCGGCTTCCATGTCGAGGTCGAGCTCGAGCATGTCCGCCGGGTACCCGGTCTTCTCGCTGACCAGGGCGACGATGGCCTTGGTGATATCGGCGGCCATGGGGCCGCCGTCCCCGGAGCGCGCTGTCTCTCCTTTCGCGGAGGGGGCGGCTTCTGCCGGCGCCATCGCGGTGACCGGAACGGGAGCTGCCGCCGGCTTCACCGCGGCGGCCGGCTTGGCGGCTGGGGCGGTCTTCCCCGGGCGCACGGAGACGGAGGTCGGCTTGCCCGCGTCCTTGATGCGCAGGGTGTTTTGCACGACCTCGAGCACGGGATCGGGCATCCCCGAGACCTCGCGCAGCCATTGGGCGTTGCGGCCGGGGTCCGAGACGCGGGGCTCCGGGGCCTTGCAGGTGCGCTTGAGCAGGGTCATCGCGATCTGGGAACCGAACCCGGCGCCGAGGCGCAGGGCGTATTCGATGTCGTAATCCCCGCCCTGGCTCAGGGTGATGCCGGCGAGGTCGGGATCGGGCTCCTGGTAGTTGGCGATCGGGGGCAGTTTGCCCACGTACATCGCGCGCACGGCGATCGCGTCCTCGATGCTCGCGCCCATGGAGTGACCCGTGAAGCCCTTGGTGTTGGTCACGGTGATGCGGGCCGTCTCCGGCCCGAAGGTAGCCTTGAGGGCTTCCACTTCGGCCGAGGCGCTGCCGCCCTGCGCCGGGGTGTAGGTCTCGTGGGACATGAACAGCATCTTGGCCGCGATCTCCTTGCGGGAGATGCCGTGGCGGCGCTCGGCCTTCGCCATGAGCCGGTTCATCGTCGCGGAGACGTGGTCCTGCTGGAGCCGCGTCATGTGGAAGGCGCTGTTTTCGAACTGGGTGGCCAGGATCTCCGCCAGCGGCTTCATGCCCCGGGCGGCCGTCTGGCGGCCGTCCTCGATGACCATGCCCACCGCGCCCATCCCGATTATCATGCCGCTGCGGCGGCGGTCGAAGGGCAGGGCGGCCTCGCTGACCACGTCCTTGGTGCTCGAGGCTCCGGTGGCCAAAAATCCCGTCCCCATCCAGCCCATCAGGGTCGGGTTGGAGATGTCGTCGGCGGCCACCACGATGACGCGCTTGGCGCGGCCGGTGCGGATCCAGTCCTCGGCCATCCCGACGGCCTGGGTGGTCGAGGCGCAGGCGGCGTTGATCTGCGTGCAGGGCCCCATGGCCTTGATGTACTGCGAGGTCTGGGCGTGGCCCAGCGAGAGCACGCGGAACAGGAAGGAGCGGCTGAACTTGTAGGTCGACTCCGGGTCGGCGGAGACGGGGTTCTCCTTGCGGAACTCGAAGTACCAGTCGGTCAGGGCCTTGCGGTCCGCCGGGTCCTTGAGCGTGGAGATCATCCGGTCGTACAGCTCGGCGACCTTGGCGGCCGGCTTGCCGGAGTACTTGTGGGTGAAGAACCGGGAGACGTCGTCGACGAGGCTGTCCACGCCCGGGAAGGCGCTGGCCATGATGAGCCCGGTCTCGGCCTGGAGAGGCTCCGGGATGCCCCAGCCCGTGGGGATGAAGCTGCCGGTCGTGGTCTTCTTGTAGTGGCGCACGAGCGGGATCCCGGCGTCCTTGAGCGCCAGGATCGCGGCGGCGAGTACCATCTTGCCCGAGTTGTCCATCAGGCTGGTGATGCTGGACCGGATGCCGAACTCCTCGGACATGTCGAACTTCCCGGCCTGGCCGGCCAGGCGGATCACCTGGGCGATGTTCTCCATGCGCTCGAAGCGGTGGTCGCCGGTCTCGGACTTGACGACCCGCTCGAGGTTCTTCTCGAGCTGGTCGTGGAGGGCCTTCTCGGGCAGGGGCTCGATGAGGTTCTTGCCGGCGAGCACGTCGTCGAGGGCGCTCTCGCGGAAGAGGCGGTCCCAGGTGCCGGGGACGCCGGCCGAGACGCCGCTGATCATGACCGGGCCCAGATACAGGTCCCAGCGGTCCATGAGGGACTGCTCCGAGGACGTGTCTGCGCGGAGAACGGCCTTCGCCTGCGGGGACGGCGCCCCCATGGGCGCCGCCGGAGCCGTGCCTTGGGAGGCCCAGTTCCGGTAGCCCTGAGTGTAGAGCGAGCCTCCCGAGGCGAGGTCGGTGACCGAATAGTCCACGGCCACTCCCGCGGCGCTCAGGCGGGCCAGGAGGTCGTTGATCTCGTGGATGCCCCCGCGCTTGGGGTGGTTGGAGGAGGAGACGATGACGTCCTTCTTGTCCTCCAGGGTGCTGGTCACGAAGGCGCTCAGGGCGCGCTTGGGTCCGACCTCGACGAAGACGCGGATGCCGTCGGCGTACATGCGCTCGATCTGGCGGATCCACTGGACCGGGGACGCGATCTGCCGCGTCACGAGGTCGCGCACGTCCTTCTCGTCGGCCGGGTAGTAGTCGGCCGTGACGTTGGAGAGGACCGGGATCTGCGGGGCCTTGGGCTTGATGCGCGAGAAGAAGGCGGCGTAGGCCTCGGTGGCCGGGGCTACGATGGAGGAGTGGAAGGCGTGGGAGACCTCGATGAACTGGCACTGGATCCCCTCGGCCTGGCAGAGCTTCACCGCGTCCTCGACCGCCTGGCTGGCTCCGGCGATGACGGACTGGCTCGGGCAGTTCTTGTTGGCGACGATGACGTAGCCGTCCACCTTCTTAAGGATGGCTTCGATCCGGTCCACGGGCGCGGCGACGGAGGCCATGCGGCCGTTGTCGTCGATCTTGAGGCCGGACATCTCCTTGGCGCGCGCGCTCACGGCCGTGAGGGCCTGCCGGAAGGAGAGGACGCCCGAGGCGACCAGGGCGCCGTACTCCCCGAGGCTGTGGCCCGCGACCACGTCCGGCTCCACGCCGAACTGGGCCAGCAGGCGCAGGATGGCCACGTCGGCCGTGAGCACCGCGGGCTGGGTGATCTCGGTCTGCTTGATGCGCTCCTGCATGGCCCGCAGCGTCTCTTCGCTCTCGCCGCCCTTAGTGAACAGGACGTCGGTCAGCTTCTCGCCGACCAGTTCGGTCATGATCTTGTCGGCTTCGGCGAAGGTGTCGGCCACGACCTGGTATTTCTGGCCCAGGTCCTTGAGCATGTCCACGTACTGCGCACCCTGCCCGGGGAAGAGGAAGGCGATCTTGGGGCGCTGCGCGGCCCGGCGGCCGACGAACAGGCTCTTGGGCTTGAAGGACGGGGGCGTCTTCTCCCAGACGGGCGTCTTGGCGCCCAGCACCAGGGCGATCTTCTCGCGCAGACGGTCCCCGGACTCGGCGGCCAGGGAGAGCACGTACTCCCCGCCGGAGGCCTGGAAGGCGAGGTTGGTCTGGTAGGCCAGGCGGGTCAGGGGCCCCGGGACGATGTCCTTGGCCAGCGCGGAGAGACGGTTCTTCACGGAGTCGGGGTCGCCGCCTCCGAAGCAGAAGGTCTCGCCGCCGAGCGCGGCCGGCAGTTCGGGCGTGCGGCCGGCGGCGGCCGCGTCCAGGGCCTGCTGGGAGACGGCGTGGAGGGCCGGGGTCCAGCTGCGGGTCTGCTCGGTGGCTTCCTCGAGGGTGACGTGGAAGTTGGTGCCGCCGAAGCCGAAGGCGGAGACGTTGGCGCGGCGGACCTTCCCCTGGCTGTCCCACGGGCGCGGCTCGGTGTTGACGTAGAACGGGCACTTGGACCAGTCCACGCCGGGGTTGGGCTTGCGGTAGTTGATGCTGGGGGGCAGGGTCTTGTGGAAGATCGCCAGGGCGGCCTTCACGAGCCCGGCGGCTCCGGCCGCGGCCTTGAGGTGCCCGATCTGGGATTTGATGGACCCCAGGGCGATGGAGCCCGGGGCGGCGTCCTTGAAGACCTCGGAGGCGGCCTGCACTTCGGACAGGTCGCCGACGCGGGTCGAGGTGCCGTGGGCCTCGAGCAGGCCGACGTCCTCGGGACGGTAGTTCAGGGTCTCGAAGGCGCGCTCGATGGCGAACTTCTGGCCCTTCGGGTTGGGGGCCGTGATGCCCTTGCCCTTCCCGTCGGAGGAGGCGCCGATGGAGCGGATGAGGGCGTAGATGCGGTCCCCGTCCTTCACGGCGTCGGTGAGCCGCTTGAGGATGAGCACGCCGCAGCCTTCGCCCATGACGAAGCCGTTGGCGTCGGCGTCGAAGGGGCGGGAGCCGTCGGGGGACAAGGCCCCGATCTTGGAGAACTTGACGTAGGCGGGGGCGGCCATCATCTGGTCCACGCCGCCGGTGACCACCATGTCGAACTGGCGGAAGCGCAGGCCGTTGACGGCCTGGGCCAGGGCGCCCAAAGAAGACGCGCAGGCGGCGTCCACCGTGAAGTTGGGGCCGTTGAGGTTGAAGACGTTGGCGACGCGGCCCGCGATGACGTTGGAGAGCTCGCCCGGCATGGTGTCTTCGTTGATCGTGGTGAGACCGGCCTTGATGGCCGCGACCGTCTCGACCGCGATGGCCTCGCGGGCGCTCTTGGGCATGTGGGCCAGGGAGGGCGCGTGCAGCAGTTTGTCGCGGAACACCGCGGTGTAGACCCGCAGGTCGCTGGCTTCCTTCTTGGCGCCGCCCATGGAGTTGCCGAAGATCACGGCGGTCCGGGCGCGGTCGAAGGGCTTCTGGGCGTAGCCGGCATCCTCGAGGGCCATGGCCGTGGAGCCGATGGCGAGCTTGTGGGGGCCGTCCATCTGGTTCGCGACCGGGGGCGGGATGCGGAGCTTGAGGGGGTCGAATTCGAAATCGGTGACGAAGCCGCCGATCTTGGAGTAGGTCTTGTCCGGGGCGCTCATGTCCGCGTCGTAGTAGAGGCGCCAGTCCCAGCGGTCCTTGGGGACCTCGGTGATGGAATCCACCTTGTTGATGATGTTCTTCCAGAAGGCGGGGATGTCCTTGGCTCCGGGAAACACTCCTCCGAGACCGATGATCGCGATGGGTTCAGTGGGGTCGATGAAAGTTGCCATGGGTATCCTTTTCCTCAGACTAGACGGTGGGGGTCAAGGGCCGCTGGCCTGCCGGCCGCTCGGTGTGTGGACTGTCCATTCAAGAGAGCTATCGTAGCAAAACTGCGGCCCGGCGTCAACCGAAAAAGCGTGTCAAACTTTAGACTTTTAATATAAAGATATTGACGCAGGTCAATGTCGGGAAATCAAGGCACCGGGGTGTTGGTGCCAGGCTTTAAGATGTTCAGGGGAGGTCTTTTTTCATCCGGCCCATATTGACAATTGACAGCTTAATTTTCTTTGGGTAAACTCTCCGGACCATGAACGCGATTTTCGGTGATCCCTCGGTCTACGCCAGCGCCGCCGTTGTCCTCGCGGGAATCGCGGCGTTCCCTTTCGTCCTGAAGAGATACCGCGCCGCCGCCCCCGCGGCCGAGTCCCCCGCCGCCGGGGGGCTCGACGCCTTGCTGGATAAGGAAGAGGGCCCCATCCCCTTGGCCGAGCCCGTCAAGAAGAAGGCAGCCGCGCCCCTGCCCGACGCCGAGGACAGGGCGTCCGCGCCGGCGGCGCTGCCGCAGGCCGAGAAGACGATGCGGCTCTCGCCGGAGGCCGCGGAGTCCGCGCTCAAGGCGTCCGTCGCAGCGGCCCAGCCGGAACTGCCGCCGAAGGAGGCCGCGCCCCGGCGGGGGACGGCCTCCGCGACGACGACCGGCGGCATCAGCCCCGCGGTGGTGTATCTGCAGAACCTGAAGATCCAGATGGAGCATTTCGAGGGTGAGGTCAAGGGCCTGCGCACCCAATTGCTCGGCTTCGCTCAGAAGCAGGACAAGGAATCCCAGAAGCACGATAAGGAATTCCTGGTGCTCCTGAAGACGATGGGCGATTTTCAGAAAGACGTGCGTCAGCAGATGGACGCGACGCAGGCGGCGCTGCAGCAGGCGACGACCCGCGCCCCCGCGCCGGAGCCGGAGCCGAAGCCGCAGCGCCGCGCCCGCGCCGCCGGTCCCGCTCCCGAGCCGGCCCCGGAGCCGGTCGTGGTCCCGGCGCCGGAGCCGGCGCCTGAGATCTCCGTCGCTCCGGCGGAAGCCCCCGCTCCCGAGCCCGCTCCCGCGGAGCCGGTTCCGGTCCTTGCCGCCGAGCCCCCGGAACCCGCCCCGCAGGAGGCTCCCGTCGCCGCGGCGGAGCCCCCCGCTCCCGAAGCCGCGCCCCAGGAGGTCTCCGGCGCGGCTTCCGCCGAGGACATCGCCGCGACCCTGACCCTGACCTTGCCGGACGCCGTTGCGCAGGAGCCCGCGGCGGCGGCCGCGGAGTCGCCGGCGCTCACCCTGGAGCCCGCGGCCGCGCCCGCGACCCAGGCGCCGGAAGACGACCCCTTGCGGCCCCCGAAGAGCAAAGGACCGGTCTGGCCAGTGTGATGAGGTCCGTCCTGTTGGCCGCGGCCCTGCTGGCTCCGGCGTCGGCGTGGGGCGGGGTGCTGCCCAAGGACGCCTTCTCCGACAAGGCCGCCGGCACCACGGGCGCGAATTTCCTGAAGATCCCGGTCGGGGCCCGAGCCGACGCGCTGGGCGCCTCCTACGTCGCCGCGGTGGATGACGTCGAGGCCGTCTTCTGGAACCCCGCGGGGCTGGCGGGCTTGGAATCCGGCGGCGTCTCGGACGCCTGCTTCAGCTACTACTCCCTCCTCGAGACCGCCTATTCCGGCTCAGCCGCCTTCGCCATGCCCCTGGGCCGGCGCGGCGGCGTGGTCGCGGGCTCCTTCATCTACGCCTCCCAGGGCGCCATCCAGGGTTATGACGAGTCCGGGGCCGCGGCCGACTCGTTCACCACCCGCGACCTGGCCGCCTCGGCGGCCTACGCCAAGACCCTGGGCCGGTTCCGCGTCGGATCCGGACTCAAGCTCATCCGGAGCCAGGTGGCCGACGCGGCGGGGACGACCTTCGCCGTCGACCTGGGGGGCCAGTTGGAGCGGGCCGCCACCTGGGGCGACGGCCCGGTGGACGTCGGCCTGAGCCTGCGCAACCTCGGCCCGGCCATCAAGGTCGGCACCATCGCCGATCCTCTGCCCCTGAAGCTGCAGGCCGGGGGGCTGTGGCGCATCAGCCCCAAGCTGTCCTTGCTCATGGACCTGCACTTCCCGGTGGACCGGGACTTCTACGTCAGCGGCGGGATCGAGGGGCGCTTCCCTTTCAGCGAGGGGTTCGCCGCGAGCCTCCGCGGCGGCTACAACGTAGGCCACGAGCGGGACCTGGACGGCGGGCAGGACCTGGAGGGGCTCGCCGGCGTCTCCGTCGGGGCGGGCCTCGACCTCCGCCGCTTCCGCATGGACTACGCCTGGGTCCCCATGGGCGTCCTGGGGTCGACGCACCGCATCACCTTCGGCGTGCGATTCCTCTAGAGGTTCTTCCGGATCAGCCGCAGCATCCGGGGATGGAGCCGGCCGTTGGAGGCCAGGGTCTCGTGTCCGAAGGACTCGGGCGCGGCCCAGGGCTTCCCCGAGAAATCGGTGACCGTCCCCCCCGCCTCCCGGACCAAGAGCATGCCGGCCGCCACGTCCCAGGGCTTGAGGTGGAATTCCCAGTAACCGTCCAGCCGGCCCGCGGCCACCCAGGCCAGGTCCAGGGCGGCGGAGCCGCTGCGGCGCACGTCGTGGCAGCGCTCCATGAACACCCGGTAGAACTCGAGGTAGTAGCGCGAGAGTTTGTGGCGGTCGTAGGCGAACCCGGTCACCAGCAGGGACTGCTCCAGGCGGCGCTGCCCCGAGACCCGGATGCGGCGCCCGTTCAGCGTGGTCCCGGCGCCCCGGCGGGCGATGAACAACTCGTCGCGGAACGGGTCGTAGACCCCGCCGAGCAGGGGCTCGCCGCGGTGGAGCAGGCCGATGGACACGCAGCAGACCGGGAAGCCGTGGGCGTAGTTCGTCGTGCCGTCCAGCGGGTCGATCACCCAGAGGTACTCCGAGCCCGTCGCGCGGGGCCGGCTCTCCTCGGCGAGATAGTCGTGGTCGGGGAAGCGGGAGCGGATGAGGCCCAGGATCCGGCGCTCGCTGGCCTGGTCCGACTCGGTCACGATGTCGGCGCGGCCCTTGTAGCGCAGGGTCACCTTCCCGAAGCCGCGGCGCAGGATGGCGCCCGCTTCGCGCAGGGCGCGGCGCAGGGTCGCATCGAGGAGCGGGACCGGGACGGCGGCGGAGCGCGCCGCGATGGCGCGGGCCAGCCCGGCGGAAGTCGCGGGGAGGGCTTCGGCGGCGGGGACGATCCCGTGCCGGCGCAGCGCGGCGGAGGTGACGGGACCGATCGAGCCGGCTCGGGACTTCTGGAAGAAGCGCCTGGCCCCCGCGGCCCCGATGGCCTTCACGAAGGCGTCTACCGTCGAGCCGGAGGTGAAGGTCACCCAGTCCGCCCCCCCGTCCCGCGCGGCGCCGCGCAGGATGCGCCGCCCCGCCGGGTCGGGCCGGTTGCGGTAGACCGGGACCACGCGCACGACGGCGCCTCGCCGGCGCAGGGTGTCGGGCAGGACGGGACGCGCGACGGCCGCGCGCGGTATCAGGATCCGGCGGCCCCGGACGTCCGACAGGCCGCGGGCCAGCGCCCCGCCTTCGTGGGTCTCCGGCACGCGGATGCCCCCGCGCCAGCCGCGGCGGGCCAGCTCCCGCGCTGTCGCGGGGCCGATGGCCCAGACCTCGGGGGGCCGGGGCGGGACGCGCCCGAGCACGGCCCGGGCGCGGGCGAAGAAATACCGGACCGCGTTGGCGCTGGTGAAGACGACGGCGTCGTAGCCGGCGAGGCGCCGCAGCTCGCGATCGAGGGGCTTCCAGGACCCGGGCGGGACTATCCGGATCGCGGGGGCGTACCGGATGCGCGCTCCCAGGGCGCGCAGCGGGGCGGCCAGGTCCTCGGACCCGGACCGCGGGCGGGTGAGGAGTACCGTGCGTCCCCGAAGGGGTTTCACGGCTCCGATTATATAGCAAAGGCGAAAAAATAGCTATAATCACGGTTCGATGGTCCTGTCCTGGTTCCGAAAGGAGGAAGAAGAGCCGTCCTCACCCAAGGTCTTGAAGCCGACCCAGCCCCGGGTGCGCATCGGGGAGCTCCTGCGGGCGGACCTGATCCTGGTCTCCCCCCCCGCCCTCGACAAGGACGAACTCATCCGGCACCTGGGGCGCACGCTCTGCGAGCGGCGCGGACTGGGCGACCCCGCCCCCCTGCTCTCCAGGGTCTTCCTGCGCGAGCAGGGCATCTGCACCACTCTCGACACGGGGCTCTCCGCTCCCCATGCGCGCATCGACGGCCTCGAGGATTTCGTCGCCATCCTCGGCCTGGTGCCCCAGGGCCTGGCGGACCCCAAGCAGCCCGACCTCCTCATCCGGGCCATGTTCCTGTTCTTCTCCCCCAACCGCCAGGAAGCCGTCACCCGGCATCTCCACCTCCTCCGGGGGGTGGCGTCCCTCTTGCAGCCCGCGTTCATCGAAGCGATGCTGCAGGAGCCCGAGCCCGCGCGCATACTGGAGCTCATCGAGAGGGCCGAGCAGGGCGGTTGAAGGCTTGAGATGATACTGCGCATCACCAAGCACGGAGAACCCCTGCTCAAGCGCCGGACCGAGCCGGTGGACTTCTCGGCCCTCCGGCACGAGCTTCCCGACCTCCTCCAGAACATGTGGGACACCATGTACGCGGCCAACGGGGTGGGCCTGGCCGCCCCGCAGATCGGCGTGCCCCTGCGCATCTCGGTCATCGACACGCGTCCGGAAGGCAAGCCGGACCGCCTCGTGCTCATCAACCCCGAGATACTCCTGCGCGAGGGCAAGGTGCTCAACGAAGAGGGCTGCCTTTCCCTGCCGGGGCTCTACGCCAAGATCGCGCGCCACGATACCGTGCGCGTCCGGGCGCTCGACGAGAATGGCCAGGCCTGGGAGCGCACCGGCCACGGGCTCCTGGCCCGGGCCTTCGAGCACGAGGTCGACCACCTGGACGGCCGGCTCTTCATCGACCACCTCGACCTGGGGGAGCGGCTGAAGGTCGCCTCCGTCCTCAAAGAACTCAAGAAGCAGTGGGCGTGACGGGGCCGTGAGACTCCTCTTCTTCGGCTCGCCGGCCATCGCGGTCCCTTTCCTGGAAGAGTGCCTGCGCACGGGGGAGCATTCGGTCGCGGCGGTCGTCACCCAGCCCGACCGGCCCGCGGGCCGCGGCCTGCGCCTGCGCGCGCCCCCGGTCAAGGAAGCCGCGCTCCGTCTGGGACTGCCGGTCCTCCAGCCGGACCGGCCCGCGGCCGCCGCGGCGGAGCTCCGGGAGGCGCGGGCCGACCTGGGCGTCATCGTGGCCTACGGCCGCATCCTCAAGCGGGAGGTCCTGGACATCCCCCGGCTGGGACTGCTCAATGTGCATTTCTCCCTGCTGCCGAAGTACCGCGGGGCGGCGCCCGTGCAGTGGGCCTTGCTGCACGGCGAGCGGCGCACCGGCGTGACCCTGTTCTGGCTGGATGAAGGGATGGATAGCGGACCGGTGCAGCGGACCGCGGCGCTGGACATCGGCCCCGACGAGGACGCCCGGGCCCTGTTCCCCCGCCTCCAGTCGCTCGGGGTCGCGGAGCTCGGGGGCGCGCTGGCGGACGTCGCCGCGGGGCGGGTCCGGCGCGAGCCCCAGGCCGGAGAGTCCAGCCTGGCGCCCAAAGTGACGGCGGAGACCGCCCGCGTGGACTTGGGGATGTCCGCGGCGGAGGTCCACAACCGAGTCCGCGCCCTGCGGGCCGCGCCCAAGGCGGCGCTGGTCCTCGCGGGCCCGGAGCGGGTGGCGCTGCTCGGGACGGGGCTGGACGACGGGGACTCCGGCGACGGTCCCCCGCCGCCGCCCGGGACCATCCTTCGCGTTGAACGCGAAAAAGGGTTTTTGGTACAATGCCGCCCTGGTCGTCTGTGGATCCGGGAAGTCCAGCCGGAAGGGAAGAAGCCCCTGTCGGGGGCCGATTTCCTCAACGGCCGGCGTCTGCGGGCGGGCGACCGTCTGCGTCCAGCCTGATATTCTTTTGTGAGGATGACAACGGGAAGCATGACGTCAACGAAGGGAAGCCGCGTCCTGCAGGTCGAAGTGCTGGTGGTGCTGATAGGCCTCGCCGGGCTGGTCGTCTTTATGTTCCAGTTCGGCATCGAGGGCGCCGTGCACAACCGGCCGGTGCAGGTCGTCCCCGACCTGAAGGGCAAGTCCATCGGCGGCGGCCTGGACATCCTGGCGCCGCTCAAGCTCTCCCTCCTCAAGGACGGGGCGGAGTTCAACGCCGCCGTCCCCATCGGCTCCATCGTGCGCCAGACCCCCGCGGCGGGGACCAAGGTCCGCGAAGGCAAGGCTATCCACGTGGTCGTCAGCCAGGGCGGGGAGACCGTGTTCACTCCGGCGGTGGCGGGACTGCCGCTGCGCAACGCCGAGATGCTCCTGCGGCAGAACCAGCTCCTCCTCGGCGAGGTGACCGAATCGTACTCCCTGCGCCTGGAGAAGGGTCTGGTCCTGTCGCAGGACCCGGCGCACGAGTCCAGCGTGGAGCGCAACTCGATGGTCAACGTGGTCGTGTCCGCGGGCGCGCCCCCGGAGAACATCGTCCTGATGCCGGACTTCCTGCGCAAGAGCATCACCGAGGCGTCCCAGTGGGCGTCCTCCGTCGGGGTCCCCCTGACCATAGCCAAGGACCCGGGGTCCCTCTTCCCTTACGGGACCATCCTCGCGCAGGAGCCCCAGTCCGACGCGGTCGTCTCCGACGACACGCAGGTCAAGATGACGGTCAGCGGCCGGCCTTCCGACGGCAAGGACCGGACCGCCAAGCTCAATTTCCAGTACCAGGTCCCCCAGGGGAGCGCCGAGAGCCTGGTGCGCATCCTGATCGCGGACCAGCACGGGGAGCGGGAGCTGTTCAACGGCCTGCGGACCCCGGGCAGCAAGATCGACCTGTCGGTGCCGGGCGCCGGGAACGCGCGGGTGAAGATATTCCTGAACGGGATCCTCGTCGAAGAGCGCGACCTGTGAAGATTCCGCGCCCTATCCGCGAGAGGAGCACGACCGCGCTCCTAGGGCGGCGGCCCTTTGGCCGCCGGCCCCTGCCCGACGGCCGCGTGCGCGTGGTGCCGTCTCTGCTGGCGGCGGACCCCGCCGACCTGCGCGGCGACCTGGCGGCTATGGCCGCCGCGGGGGCGCGCTGGGCCTCCGTCGACGTGATGGACGGCCACTTCGTGCCCAACCTCAGTTTCGGTCCGGACCTCATCCGCTCGCTCAAGCGCGACAACCGGGTGCGCCTCGACGCGCACCTGATGGTGGACGACCCCGCCGTCCTGGCCCCCGCTTTCGCCGAGGCCGGCGCGGACTGGGTCATCTTCCACCTGGAAGCCTGCGCCCGGCCCGGAGCGCTCCTGCGCGCCCTGCGCGACCAGGGCGTCGGGACGGGGCTGGCGGTCAAGCCCGGGACGCCGGCCGCGCGCCTCCTGCCCTTCTTGAAGGAAGTGGACCTGGTGCTCGTCATGACGGTGGAGCCCGGGTTCGGCGGCCAGCGCTTCCTGCCCGCGATGCTGCCCAAGCTCCGGACCCTGCGGGCCGCCATCGCACGGAGCGGCCGGCGGGTCTGGCTGCAGGTGGACGGCGGCATCGACGCGGCGAGCGCCCCGCTGGCCGCCGAGGCGGGGGCGGATTCGCTCGTGGCAGGCAGCGCCGTCTTCCGGGCCGGGAACCCCGCTGCTGCGCTGCGGGCCCTGGAGACGTCGGCGCAGAGGGCGTTTTTAAGAAGCACAGGAGGAGCGACATGTCGGTAGCCATCAGACTGCAGAGGATCGGAAAGCCCAAGCAGCCCTACTATCGGGTCGTTGCGATCGATTCCCGCCGGCCGTGCTGCGGGAAGCCGATCGAAGTGATCGGATCGTACAACCCTCGGGCCGAGAAGGCGAAGGATAAGTTCCAGGTGAAGCAGGAGCGCTACGACCACTGGGTCAAGGTCGGCGCGAAGCCGTCCGAGACCGTGGGCGCGCTGCTGCGGGCGCTGTCCAAGCCGTCCGCGGACAAGGTCCCGGCGAAGCGGGTCAAGAAGGGCAGGAAGGGCCAGGAAGAGGCGAAGGCCGCCGCTCCCGCTGCCGCCGCGCCCAAGGCCGAAGAGAAGGCCGCATGAAGGAGTTGGCCAGCTACCTAGCCAAGAACCTCGTGGACGCCCCCGATCAAGTGGAGGTCAGCTCCGCGGAAGACGAGCACTCAGTGCGCGTCACGGTCCGCGTGGCCGATCCCGACAAGGGGAAGATCATCGGCAAGCAGGGCAAGGTCATCAAGGCGATCCGCGCCGTGGTCGGGATCGCCGCGGCGAAGAGCGACCGTAAGGTGATGCTCGACCTGGAGTGATGGCCGCTCCGCGTCTGCGCATCGACGTGGTCACGCTGTTCCCGGCCATGTTCGCCGGCCCGCTTTCGGAGAGCATCCTGAAGCGGGCCCGGGCCAAGGGGCTCTTGTCGGTCGGTTTCGTCAATCCCCGGGATTTTACGGAGGACCGGCACCGTACCGTCGACGACCGCCCTTACGGCGGCGGCGCCGGGATGGTGATGATGGCCGAGCCGCTCACCCGCGCTATCGACCAGGTGCGGCGCCGGGGGTCATTGGTCATCCTGATGTCCCCGCAGGGGCCGCGCTTCGACCAGGCGCTGGCGCAGAGGCTGTCCCGCCGCCGGCACCTGGTCCTGGTCTGCGGGCACTACGAGGGGATCGACGAGCGGGCGCTGGCCTCCGTGGACATGGAGTTGTCGCTGGGCGATTTCGTGATGACCGGCGGCGAGATCCCGGCCCTGGCCGTGGCGGACGCGGTGGCGCGGCTGGTCCCCGGGGTGCTGGCGAAGGAGGAGTCCGCGGCGCGGGAGTCGTTCTGCGCGGGGCTGCTGGATTTTCCGCAGTACACGCGGCCCCGGGTCTGGCGGCGGCGCAAGGTCCCGGAGGACCTGCTCAGCGGGGACCATCGCCGGATCGCTGCGTGGCGGGCCCGGGCCGCGCTGGCGGCGACCCGCCGGAAAAGGCCCGACTTGCTGCGAAAATAAGCTATACTATCCGGATATTACGTCTGAATTCGGGAGATCACGATGGCAGCGTCACAGGATAAATCCCAAGTCCCCCCGTTCCAGTCCGGCGATACCGTCAAGGTGCACGTCCGGGTCATCGAAGGGGAGAGCGAGCGCATCCAGATTTTCGAGGGGGTCGTCCTCCGCCGGCGCGGCGGCGGAGCCTCCGAGACTTTCACGGTCCGCAAGATCTCGTTCGGCGTCGGCGTGGAGCGCACGTTCCCGCTGACCTCGCCGCGCATCGCGAAGATCGAGCTGGCGCGCAGCGGCCGGGTGCGCCGCAGCCGCCTGTATTACCTGCGCGATCTGGCCGGCAAGGAAGCCCGCCTGGCCGAGGATACGCGGGGCAACACCCTGAAGTCGGAGTTCGCCGCCCAGGAGAAACCCGCTGAAGCCGCTCCCGCCGCCTCAGACTCCAAGGAAACCCCTCCCAAGAAGACGGAAGCCGCTCCCGTCTGAGCCGGGTCCTTCTTTAGAAAGCTTCGACGCGGAGTTCCGCTCCGTCCACGGGGTGTTGGTGCTCGTGGGCGTGGACGAGGTCGGCCGCGGCCCGTTGGCGGGGCCCGTGGTCGCGGCCGCGGTGATCCTCCCCCCCGTTCCCCTCCCCGCGCTGCGCGGCGTGCGCGATTCCAAGAAACTGAGCCCCGCCCGGCGCGAAGCTCTGTCCAAGCACATCCGCGCCGCCGCCCTCGGCGTGGGCGTGGGCTGGGCCCTGCCGGGGGAGATCGACGAGGTGAACATACTCCAGGCCACCTTCCTGGCCATGCGGCGGGCCCTGTCCCGGCTCCGGGTGGACGCCCCGGGGACCTTCGTGCTCGTGGACGGGGACAAGGAGATCCCCGGCCTCCGGCCGCGGCAGCGGGCCCTGGTGCGCGGGGACGACCGCTCCCTTGCCGTGGCCAGCGCCAGCATCGTCGCCAAGGTCCTGCGCGACCGTTGGCTGCGCCGGCTCGACCGCCTCTATCCCGCCTACGGCTTCGCCCGGAACAAGGGCTACGGGACGCCGGATCACCTGCGCGCCCTGGCCGAGTCGGGCCCTTCCCCCCTGCATCGCCGGAGCTTCCTCGGCCGCTTCCTGGAGCCCTCATGACGCGGGAGCGCCTGGCGCTGGGCCGTTCGGGCGAGGCGCGCGCCGCGCGCGTTTTGCAGGGTCTGGGCTGGAAGATCCTGGAACGCGGCTGGCGGACGCGTTTCGGCGAGCTCGACATCGTGGCCTGCGACGGTGAGACCCTGGTCTTCGTCGAGGTCAAGACCCGCGCCGCGGCCGGAGCGTTCGCCCCGGAGTCCTCGGTGGGGCGGTCCAAGCAGGGGCGCCTGATCCGTTCGGCGCTCAGCTATCTGGAGTCCAAGGGCATCCAGGACCGGCCGCTGCGCTTCGACGTCCTCGTCTTCGACGGCCCCGACTGCTGCCGCCACATCCGGGGCGCCTTCGAGGCGGAAGGGTATTCCTTGTGAAGTGCCCCGCCTGCGGCTTCGAGACCCCGGACGAACAGGCGTGGTGCGACTTCTGCAAGGAGCCCCTGCGCAAGCGCAGGCCGGCGGCGGCGCCCGCGGCCGCGGCGCCCCAGGGGGAGTCCGTTCCCCCCGCCAAGACCGTTCCCGTGCCCGATGAGGTCTGGAAAAAGCTCATGTCCGTCCGGGCGGAGGGAACTCCGGCTTCCGCTCCCAGCGGCGGGATCCCCGCCGAGTTCGCGGGCCTGGACACGGGCGGCGCCCTCCCCGCGGTCCCTCCCGCGGTGAGGAAGGGGGCGTGGGTGTTCCTGGGGATCTGCGTCCTCTGGATCTTCTTCGCGATCTTCTGGATGATTCGCCATTCCGACCGCATCGCGTCCAATGTCTCGACGACGACCCCCCTCCCCACCCGGGACTCGGCCCCCGCCCCGGAAACCCTCCCCGAAGCCTCCTCTGAAGGGACAACCTCGGAACCACCCCCCGCGGACGTCCCTCCCCCGGACACCCTGCCCCCCAACGATGGCGGCACCCTGTAACATTTCCCCTCCAGGAGTCGTCACCCCGACCCGGGGTCCAGGGCAGTTCCTGGGTCCCGGTTTTCGCCGGGATGGCGGCGCTAGTCGACGCCGTACCAGTAGTGGAAGCCGAGGACGTAGCTGAGGGACTCGGCCGCGGTGGCGTTGAAGCGGCCCGCGTCGAGCTGGTAGCGGCGGAAGCGCGCTTCCGCCGTGAGGCTCATGTCCCGCACCAGGAACACCTCCAGCCCGCCTCCCGCCGCGACCGTCAGCCGGCTGCAGGAGGCGCTGCCGGAAACGGTGGTGTCGGGCGGATGGGGCGGGCCGAGGACCGCGGCGTAGGAGGCCTGGATGTAGCTCACGCCCGCCCCGCCGAGGAGATAGGGCGTCCAGGAGCGCTCCTCCAGCAGGTTGACCCGGGCGAAGGCCATGAGGGCCATGGCGTCCAGCTTCTGGTCGAGCACCGCCGCGTCGTGCACGCTGAAGAGCGACCGCTCCTGTCCGCGCAGGGACTTCTGCCGGAACATCGCGTAGTCGAACTCCACGCCCAGCGCGATCCAGTCCCAGCGGTAGCTCGTGTAGCGCAGGATCGCGGTGGGGCCGTCCCGCACCGCGTCGTCGAAGCCGCTGGTGGCCGTGGGAGCGGCGAGCCCCACGCTGGTCCCCAAAGAGCGCATCCCCCTCTGGAACTGGGTCATCCGGACGCTCTCGGCGCGGCCGGGCGCCGGCAGGCAGAGGGCCGCCGCGGCGAGGAGGATGAGGGTCCGGGCTCGCATGGATTTCAGGATAACAGGTCGCGTGCGGATTTCAAGTCCGTCCTTGTTACAGGCCCAGCCAGAGGTGCGCCGCGAGGTTGACGGTGACGCTCTCGGCGGCGCCCGAAGGCAGGGGGATGCTGGCCGCCGGGATCCTGGGGACCTGGAAACGCTGGTAGCGCGTCTCGAGGCTGAGGCTCAGACCTGTCCCGTAGAAGAATTCCGCGCCCGCGGCTCCGGTGACCAGCAGCCCCTCCGCCGTGGTGGTGAAGGACTTCTGGGCGGCGCAGGTGGCGGGAGCCGAGGTGTCGGCGCAGACCACGGCGCCGGCGGACCCCTGGGCGTCCGCCGTGTGGGAGAACAGATGGTAGCCCACCCCGCCCAGCAGGTAGGGGGTCCAGGATTCCCCCCGCACCATATTGAGGCGGGTCAGCAGGGAGAGATGCGAGACCGTGGCCTTGCCGAGGCCCGTGATGCGCCCGGAATCGGCGCGGATGTCCTGCTTGCCGAACTGGGTCATCCCGAAGGCGGGGCCGAAGGCGATCCAGTCCCAGGGGTAGTAGAGCAGCTGGAGGCCGGCGCCGTAACCCCGTCCGGCGACGGAGGCGAATCCGTTGGTCCCGGTAGGCCAGGAAGGGCCGAGGAGCAGGCCGATGGAGGTCTGTCCCGCCTCGAAGCGGGGCAGGGTCGGTATCTGCGCGCGGGCCGGAGCGGCCGTCCAGGCCAAAAGAAGTCCGGCCACGGCCGCGCGGCGGAGCACCTTCGTCGCGAGCCCTAACCCAGGTTGCGCAGGCAGGCCTCGGCGATGTGCCCCGCGGAGATGCCGTGCCGCGCGTAGAGTTCAGCCGACTCCCCGGATTCGCCGAACTCCCGGACGCCCAGCCGCACGACCGGGACCGGGGTCCCGCGTTCGGCCAGGGCCTCGCAGACCGCGCTGCCCAGGCCGCCGGTGACGTTGTGGTCCTCCACCGTGACGATGCGCTGGCTGTCGGCGGCCGCGCGCACCGCCGCGTCGGCGTCGAAGGGGTGCAATGTGCCGGCGTTCATGACCCGGACCAGGAAGCCGCGCTTGCCGAGGTCCTCCGCGGCGGCTACGGCTTCGCCGACGGTCCCGCCGCTCGCGAACACCGTGGCCTGGAGGTGCGTTTCCGGCTTCTTCGCGGGCTCGTACACCGCGTCCGCGACGCCCATCTGGAAGCGGTAGCCCGGCTTGTGGACTTCGGGCAGCTTCTGCCGGGTCAGCCGGATGTAGACCGGCCCGCGGTGGCGGAGCATCCATTCGACCGCCCCGTTGGTCTCGAGCTCGTCAGCCGGCTGGAGCACGGTCATCCCGGGCAGGGCGCGCAGGGCCGCCACGTCCTCGAGGCCCATCTGGGAAGCCCCGTCGTCGCCGATCCCGATCCCGGCGTGCGTCCCGGCCAGCTTCACGTTGGCGCCGGTGTAGGCCACCGCGACGCGGATGGTCTCCAGGCGTCCGACCAGGAAGCAGGCGAAGCTGGCCGCCACGGGGATCTTGCCGCTGAGGGCCAGCCCGGCCGCGATGCCGATCATGTTCTGTTCGGCGATGCCGATCTCGAAATGGCGGTCCGGGTGTTTCTTCATGAAGTCCGCCGTCATGGTGGACTTGGCCAGGTCCGCGTCGAGGACCACGAGCTCCGGCACCGTGTTCGCCAGCCGGACCAGCGCCTCGCCGAAAGCCGCCCTCGTGGCCTTAGCCACGGGACACCTCCTCGAGCGCCTGGGCGAGCTCGCTGCTGTTGGGCGCCTTGCCGTGCCATTCGCAGCCGCCCTCCATGAAGGAGACGCCCTTGCCTTTCACCGTGCGGGCGAGGATGGCCAGGGGGAGCTCCCGCCGCTTCTTGGCGTTGCGCAGGGCCTCCTCGATCTGGGCCAGGTCGTGCCCGTTGATGGAGCACACCTCCCAGCGGAAGGCGCGGAACTTGTCGGCGATGGGCTCGATGTCCATGACCTCGGATACGGAGCCGTCGATCTGGTACCCGTTGAGGTCCACGATCGCGGTCAGGTTCCCCAGCTTGAACTTGGGGGCGGACATCGCAGCCTCCCACACCTGGCCTTCCTGCAGTTCCCCGTCGCCGAGTAGGCACCATACGTGGGAGTCCCGGCGGTCCATCCGGGCCGCCAGGGCCATGCCGATGGCCATGGACAGCCCCTGCCCGAGGGACCCGGTGGAGGCCTCGATGCCCGGCAGGCGCAGGCGGTCCGGGTGCCCTTGGAGCGGGCTGCCGAGCTTGCGCAGGGTCAGCAATTGTTCGACCGGGAAATAGCCGGTCCGCGCCATGGCCGAGTAGAGGGCCGGGGCGGCGTGTCCTTTCGAGAGGACCAGCCGGTCGCGGTCGGGCCAATCCGGTTCGGCCGGGCGATGCGACAGGAAGCGGGCGTAGAGCACGGCCAGGACGTCGGCGATGGAGAGCGAGCCGCCGGGATGGCCGGATTTGGCCGCGTGCGTCATCCGGAGGATGTCGCCGCGGAGTTCCTGGGCGAGGGTTTTGGGGTCGAGGGTCGTCATTGTCTGGTCCATTGGAGCCATTCTACAAAATGCTAGAATCCAACGGAAAATGAAAGACAAAAACTATTTAAAATCCGTCGAACGCGCCGCCTCTTTCATTCGGGCGCGCGCGGGCTCCCTCAAGCCCAAGGTCGTCGTGATCCTGGGGAGCGGTCTCAACGCCGCCCTCCCCAAGCTCGTGCGCACCAAGACCATCGAGTACTCCAAGATCCCGGGCTTCCCCAAGTCCACGGTGAGCGGGCACGCGGGCCGGCTCGTGCTCGGGGAATACCCGCGCCGCAAGGGCGGCCCCCTGGGCGTGGCGGTCATGATGGGCCGGTTCCACTATTACGAAGGCTACCCCATGTCGGAGATCACGCTCCCCCTGCGCGCCCTGCGCAAGGCGGGCGTGGAGACGGTGGTGCTCACGGCCGCCGTCGGCTCCCTGCGCAACACCCTGAAGCCCGGTCACGTCTGCGTGCTCAACGACCACATCAACTTCATGGGCTTCAACCCCCTGCGCGGCGTCCATACCTCGGAATACGGCCCCACCATGTTCCCGGACCTGGGCGGCGCCTACGACCCGGCATTGCGCAAGATCGCCCTGGCGGCCTGCCGCCGCAACAAGCTCCCCGCCCGCGAGGGCGTCTACGTCGCGACCCCGGGACCGTCCTACGAGTCCCCCGCCGAGATCCGGGCCTTCCGCATCCTGGGCGGCGACGTGGTCGGCATGTCCACCGTCCCCGAGGTCATCGTCGCCAAGCAGATCGGCCTGCGCATGCTGGGCCTGGCCTGGATATCCAACATGGCCGCCGGCATGACCAGGAACCCGCTCAACCACGCCGAGGTCCTGGCGCTGGGCGAGAAGGTGGCGGGCCGCCTGCGCGGCCTCTTCGAGGCCCTCTTCCCGGAACTGTGAGGTCTCCCATGAGAATGCTCGATCTGATCGCCAAGAAGCGCGACGGCGGGGAGCATATCCCCGCGGAGGTCGCCTTCATCGCCCAAGCCGCGGCGGACGGGAGCGTCCCGGACTATCAGCTCACCTCCTGGCTCATGGCCGTCGTGCTCCGGGGCATGACCCCCGCCGAGACCGTGGCTCTGACCGACGCCATGGCGCGCTCGGGCAAGCGCCTCGACCTCTCCGCCCTGCGCATGAAGAAGGTGGACAAGCATTCCACGGGCGGCGTAGGGGACGGCATCTCCTTGGCTTTGGCGCCTCTGGTCGCGGCCGCCGGCGTCGGCGTCCCCATGATGTCCGGGCGCGGCCTCGGCCACACCGGGGGCACCCTCGACAAGCTGGAATCCATCCGCGGCTTTCGGGTCCGCTATCCCGTCCGCGACGCGGAGCGCATCGTGCGCAAGCACGGCGTCTGCATGTTCGGGCAGTCCGGGGAGCTGGCCCCGGCCGACCGCAAGCTCTACGCCCTGCGCGACGCGAGCGGGACGGTGGGCTCGCTCCCCCTCATCTGCGGCAGCATCCTCTCCAAGAAGCTGGCCGAGGACCTCGACGCCCTGGTCCTCGACATCAAGTGCGGCACCGGCGCCATCTTCCAGACCGCCGCCGAGGCCGAAGGCCTGGCCCAGGGTCTCATTAGGACGGCGAAGGCCCTCAAGCTCAAGTGCGTCGGCGTCCTGACCGGCATGGACCAGCCGCTGGGCCGCAGCATCGGCAACGCCCTGGAGCTTAAGCTGGCCGTGGAGGTCCTGCACGGCGACGCCTCCAGCCCGGACTACGTCGAAGTCCTGCTCACCTTGGGCGGCTGGATGCTGCATCTGGCGGGCAAGGCCCGCAGCTGGGAAGAGGGCGCCGAGCGCCTGCAGGAGCTCATCCGCGACCGCCAGGGCCTGGCCAGGTTCAAGGCCATGGTCCGCGCCCAGGGCGGGGATGCCCGCGTGGCCGACGACCCCGTCAAATACCTGCCTTCGGCCAAGCGCAGCCTGCCCTTGACCGCCCGCAAGTCGGGCTTCGTGACCCGTCTCGACGCCCTGACCGCGGGCCGCGCCGCCGTGGCCCTGGGGGCCGGCCGGGACCGTCAGGAGGATAAGCTGGATTTCGGCGCCGGCATCCTGCTGTCCCGGAAAGTGGGTGACCCCGTGAAGGCCGGCGACGAGATCGCCCGGGTCCTCGCCGACGACCCCGCCCGCCTGCGGCAGGGTCTGGCCCTGCTGTCCAGCGGGGTGGAGGTCGGCCCCAAGCGTCCCCGGGCCGTGCCCATCATCCGGAAGGTCTGGAGATAGCGCCTATGTCCCAGCTCCTCATCGTCGAACACCCGCTGCTCCAGGAATCCCTCGCCCGCCTGCGCGACAAGGACACCCCCCCCGAGGAGTTCCGCAAGAACATGGAATCGGCCGGCCTGCTCCTGGGCCTGCGCGCCCTCGAGGAACTCAAGACGCACCCCGGGCGCGTGGAGACCCCTCTGCGCACGGCGGTGGCGCACCGGGTGAAGGACCCGATCGTCCTGACGGTGATCCTGCGGGCCGGGCTGGGTCTCCTGCCCGAGATCTCCCGCGCCCTGCCGCGGGCGCGGATCGGCCACATCGGCCTTTACCGCAACGAGGAGACGCTCAACCCCATCCGCTACTACGTGCGCCTCCCCAAGGGCCTCAAGGACAGCTTCGTGCTGCTCCTGGATCCGATGCTGGCCACGGGGGGCTCGGCGGCCGAGGCCATCCGGATCCTCAAGACGGACGGAGCCCGGCACATCGTCCTGGTCTCGCTGGTGGCCACCAAGCCGGGGATCCGCCGCGTGCACCGGGACCATCCGGACGTCCGCATCGTGGTCGCGGCGGTCGATCCCATCCTCAACAAGCACGGCTACATCGTGCCCGGGCTCGGCGACGCGGGCGACCGCCTCTTCGGCACGACCTAGTCGCTGGTCCCCATCACCCGCATCGTCATCCGGGCACCCGCTTTGTCATCCCGGCGAAAGCCGGGATGCCAGAACCTGGCTGCGCTCTAATCCGTCTGAAACCCTATTTTGCGTCGCGGCTTTTCAGGCGGGTCCATAAGATCGCGGAGAGCCTCGAAGAGACGGGCAATATCGCGATCATGGCCCAGAAACCTGCGCTCAAGCTCTTCCAGCTTGGTCAGAGCTGCGCCACGCCAACGCTCACGCGTTTTGGCATAAACGAAAGCCCGCATGATCTCGATGTTCGCGCGCACGGCGCGTGGGCTTCGGAGGACGCCGGACAGCATCGCGATGCCCTCTTGAGTGAAAACGAAAGGGAGATGCCCGCCCAGGAGAGAGCGGGGAGATGGTGCCGCATTTTGCGGCACCACCATCTCCGCCTCCTCGACCGTCAACTCGAACATAAAGTCATCCGGGAAGCGTTCGCGATTCCTCCGCACTTGCTCGCGAAGGCGCTTAGGGCTCGTAAAGAAATAAGTGGCATGATTCGCCGGGTGCGCTTTTGGGCCTGCGGAAAGGAGTTACTCCCTGCCGCAGGTCCCTGCGGCGCTATCGCCGCAGGGGCTGCGCCTTCGCGCTGCTCGACTTACAGGCCTGAAGGCCTGCGCGTCTCGCATCGCTTCGGCTCGCTCCAAAATCGCCTCCGGCGAAATGCGCCACTTATTTCATTGCCAGCCCTTAGTCGGCCGGAAGGGGATCAATGGCCTCCCGCACCGCGCAATCCAGGTCCGCCGTGATGGAGAACTCCATGCCGTGCTTGAGGCAGTACTCCATAACGTCCAACCCGATTCGATCAAGCTGGAGTCGACATCCAACGTCAGGTGTCCGGGACCCTTTTGCGCCAGCACTCGCCTGACCTGCCGTGCGTTGACCCGGATCCTTGAGCAGCTTGCTTCGATGGGCCAGTTCTGTCAGCAGCGGCAAGCCGGCAAACGAAGTGATCCGTTCGGTCGACTTTTCGACTGTCCGAGGATTAGGGAAGAGCATCGAGCATCGAGCATCGAGCTTGGCAGGTACGTCCAAATCAGGGACAATCTCCTGGTCCATGGCGTACGGCACCTCGCAAGACCCGCGGTCGGCCCGGTGGAGTCCCTCCTGGACGGAGCGGCCGGGCTGGCTGCCGTTTTTGACCGGCTGCTCCCTGGTGGCGGTCTATGTCTCCCTCCCCTCCTACCTCTTCAACTTCGACGGCGTGGCTTGCGCCATCGCGGTGGAGCTTGGAGACCTCAAGCACCTGGTCCACGGCAACCATCTGGTCTATGGCCTGACGGGGCTCGCATTTCACCGGCTCCTTGCCGCGGCCGGGTTGGGCTGGAGCGCCATCGCCGCACTCCAGTTCATGGGCTGCGCGCTGGGCGCCTGGGGCGCTGGCTCGATGTGCGCGCTGCTCCTGCGCGCGGGCTTCGGGAAGAGCTCGGCCGTCCTGGCGGCTCTGGGCCTGGGCGTCTCCTATATCTGGTGGCTGCGCAGCGTCGACGCCCAGGTGTACGTCCTGGCCGCGCTCTTCCTCGTCTGGTGCTTGGACGAGGCCCTGCGGCCTTCGCCCCGGCCCTACCGGCTCGCGCTCTGGCACGGATTGGCCATGCTTTCCCACGCCTCGCACGCGCTTCTCACGCCGCTGGTCCTGTATTCCCTCTGGCGGAGCCGCCCCGCCGCGGCTTGCAAGCGGGACGCGGGGGTCTATCTCTGCGCGGCGGCGCTGCTGGTCGCGGCGAGCTACGCGGCCGCGGCCGTCCTCTGGGTCCGGCCGTCCGGTTTGGACGAATTGCGCGTCTGGCTCCTGGGCAGCGCGGCCCTGGGGCCGGGCCGTACTCCCATGTGGATCGGCTTCTCTTCTCCGGCCCAGGCCGTTGGGGATTGGCTCAAGGCCTCGGTCGGGATCGTGTCGCCCGCGCTCTGGCTGGCGCTGCCGGTGTGGCTCGCGGCCGCGTCCACCCTGGACCCGCGCCGGCTCGGGGAGTTCCGCACCGCGGCGGTTTCGGGCTGGATCTGGCTGGCCTCTTACCCGGCGCTGTTCCTGTTCTGGGAGCCGTACAAGCTCGACTACCACATGACCGACCTGATCCCGCTCTGGCTCCTGGCCGCCGTCGGGACGGCGCGTCGGCTCCGGGGCCGGAGGGCGCAGCTCGGGGCCGCCGCCTTCGTCCTGGCCCTCGCTGCCGTCAACGGGGTCCGGGGCATCCGGCCCGTGAGCGACCCCGCGATGAACCGCTCGTTCCAGAAAGCCCTCTGGCTGGAGAAGGTCACCCCGGAGAACGCCTGGATCGCCAGCGAGGGGCTCGACAAGGTGTACATCCCCTACTTCGCTCACCGCCGTCCCCTCATCCTGGGTCCGTACCAGGGCCGCGGCGCCGAGCTCCGGGAACGGGTCGCCGGACTGCGCGCGCCGGGCGACCCCGTCTTCTTCACCTCGGACATCCTGCGCGACGAACACCGCTTGGCCCTGGCCGGCTCCGTCTTCGAGCCGCGCGGCTCCGAGAGTGGGATCGATCTCCTGCTGGTGCGGTGACTTTCTTATAACGGCGGGTAGGGCAGCCGGTCGCAGGTGGACAGCTCGTCCCGTCGCCCGGACCGGAGGTGCCGGACCGCGGCGCTCGCCCGCAGCGCGCCTTCGGAGACGCCGCCGCGGGCCGCGTCGCGCAGGATCTCCCGCAGCCGTCTCGTGTCGAAGGCCGCTAGGCTGTCCTCGCCCCGGCGCTGCCGGGGCAGCTTGATGATGAGGGGGACGTGGCAAGACGAGGTCTCGGGCTGAACGGGCTGAGGATCGTCCCTCCAGCCGTGGTCCGAGGTGAAGACGACGAGGGAGTCCTCCCACTTGCCCGCGGACTTCAGACCGTCCATGAGTTCTCCGAGCAGGCGGTCCGCGTCGCGCAGCGCCGCCCCGTAGAGCGCGGCCGGGTCGCCGCCGGTCCCCGATGCGTCCCCGAATTCCCGGTTCTGCGTGACCATGTCGTGCGGGAGCGGATAGTGGAAGAAATCGAAGGCGCGGCCCCCGGGTCGCCCGGCCTCCCCCAGCGCGGCGGAATGGACTCCCTGAAGCCGGGCCAGGCACAGGTCCCGGTAGACTCGACGGGTGAGCCAGGCGTCCAAGGGCGGGATCCGGAGGATCAGGTTGTCCCGGTGGAGCCGCCAGAGCGTGTGCAGCAACCGTGCCGGCAGGTCCCGGGGCTTGAGGCCCGTGAAGCACCGGGCGTGATCCAGATCCGCGCCGAACCAGTCCGCGTAGGGGAGATAGTAGCCCGCGGCATAGGTCGCGAACCCATGAATCCTGGCCATGCGGAAGACGTTGTCGGACAGGACCTCGGACATCCGGCGGTCGAAGGTGATGGCGTCGTGCTGGACCAGACCCAAGGGCGCCATGGACAGGAGTCTGGGCACCGACTCCAGCGTGATGGTTCTGGGCGAGAAGGCCCGGTGCGCCACGACCGCCTGCCCAGCCAGCTCGCGAAGCCGCGGCAGGTCCGGCCGCGGACGGCTGCCGGAGAAGGTCCTCTCATAGGACCATTCGTCGAACAGAAAGAGATACACCCCCGGGCCGGGCGCGGGGGTCGCTGTCGGGGCGTCTGAGGTGACGCGGTAGGTTCGCAGGAAAAGGGCCTGTCCGAGTGCGATGGGGACGACCGGGGAGAGGACCAGGATGAGGAGTTGCAGGAGCCTGGAAAGCCGCACGGGGCCGCGCAGGGCCCAGTAGCCCCCCGCGCCCAGGGCGGCGGCCTTGAGCGCCCCTTCGATGACGTGGATCGCCGCCACCCCGCCTCCCAGCGGCAGGAACTCCGCCAGGCGCGGGAAGACCTGCACCGCGCTGGCGCGGCCGAGAAACGACCACCCGGCCACGGCCGCGTAGAGGATCCAGAGCTGGTGGAAGGCCCGGCGTCCCGGCTCCCCGGCGCAGCGCCGTCTGATGAGGAGCCCCGCGGCCGCAGCGGCGGCCGCAGGCACGGCGAGGGCCAGGAACAGGTCCCAGATGTCGCTTCGCTGCCACAGGAGGGTCATCCGGTTGCCCCGGTCGGACAGCGCGGCCAAATAGCAGTGGTACGCTCCCAGAAAGTGAAGGCTCAAGAGGAGCCACCAGGCCCTCAGCAGAGTGATCCCGTTCGACATCCCCTTTATATACCATGTCCCGGTGCTGAGGCGCGACAGCCCCATCCCCGGGATCCCTTCGACAGCGCTTACGAGAAGGGCCTTGTCGCGCCCGCCCAGCACGGCCACGCGCCGCAGCACGACGGCCAGCACCGACAGTAAGGCTCCGTAAAGAAATTCATGCCGAGTCCCCCCAAAAAAACAGCCCCTGTTTCCAGGGGCTGCCTTTCGGTGGTGGTTTTGCTTCGGGTGGTACTAGATCTGGATGAGGCCGGCCTCGCGCCCGCCGCAGGAGTTGGGCCACACGCAGGGCTTGAACTGGGCCAGGACCGGGGTCTCGGCCTGGACGCCGCCACAGCGGTTGGGCCAAACGCAGGGCTTGAACTGGGCTACGACCGAGCCGCCGTCCTCTACGCGAGAGGAGAAAGGCAGCGCTTCGAGGACGGTCGCCTCTTGGCGACCGCAGGAGTTGGGCCACACGCAGGGCTTGAACTGCGCGCTCTGGTCGGCGCCGCTCATCAGCGGGCTCATCGACAGGATCAGGATCATTTCGAGCATTTTGGTCTCTCCCTTCTCGGCGACTACAGGACTATTGTACCCAGATCGCGTCTAGGCCCCGATGACCATGGTCAACTGGGTTTATTGATCCAGGTCAATGAGTCGGGTCAATGCCGGGGGAGCTTCAGGAGAAGTGCGTGGACATCTGCTTGAGCTTCTCCGCGTCGAGCAGGATGATGTCCTTGTCCTTCTTGCGGATGAGCTTGCGGGTCTCGAAATCCTTGAGCAGGCGGACGGTGGTCTCGATGGTGAGCCCGGCCATCTCCGCGAGCTCCTTGCGCTTGAGGAGGGTTACGACGGGCAAGGTGTTCTTCCCGGGGGGCTGCGTCATCATCCGGGTGAGGGTCCCGGCCAGGCGCGAGCGGGCCGGCTTGAAGGCGATGTCGCGCGCCATGGCCTCGCCGCGCCGCACGTCCCGGGACACTTCCCGCAGGAGAGCCAGCGAGGCCTTGGGATATTTCAGGAGGTACTTCCGGAGCGTCTCCTCGTCGCACATGGAGATGACGGACTCCACCATCGTCTCGACGCTGCCCGCGTAGGGCCATTGGGCCAGTAGGGAGATGTGTCCGACCAGGTCGCCGGGATACTCCATGCGCATGAGGAGCTGCTGTCCGGAGCGGCTGGCCTTCAGGATCTTGACCTTGCCCGTGCAGACGATGTACACGCCGTTGGGCTTCTCGCCTTCGTAAAAGAGGGTCTCGCCGGGCCGGAACCGGTTGGCGAGACGCATCTCACGCCAGGCTTTCTTGGAAGAGGCGTCGTCCAGCAGGTCGTAGAAGCAGTTGGCCCGGAACTTGCACCATTCGCAATTCGGCGCTTCTTTCTTTGAGAATCCCATCGCAGATACCGTCTCCTAGGGTCCGCCCCTCAGGGATGGACCGGCCCTGCCCCCCTACCGAACGATATGCAATGATAGTAAATAACGACGGCACAGAGGAAGATGGGATGTCCCGGTGTCCCGGAGGCGGGGCCGGACGGTCAGTACTGGACTTTGGCTGAGTGCGCGTTGATGATAGACTCGTAGCGCTCCAAGTCCCGGGCGGCTTCGAGCTCGGTGTCGGTCTTGGCCATCATCAGGGTCCGCTTGAGCTGGGCCTGGCTGGTCGAGTTCTCCAGGGCCTTGTTGAGGAAGGTCAGGGAGGTCCCGAGCTGTCCGCCGGCGGCGTAGCAGAGCGCCATCTCGTAGTAGGCCGAGGAGTTCTGCGGCAGTTCCGCCACGGACCGCTCCAGCACCCGCAGGGCTTCCCCGGAGAGGCCGAGATGGCGGTAGGCGGCGCCCATGCGTTCGTAGACGAGCGATTTCTGCACCGAGTCCAGCGTGTTCTTCTTCGCGTCCGCGTTGAGGGCGGCCTGGTAGCTCTCGATGGCGTCGCGATAGGTCTGGGCGTGGTAGGAGAGGTGGCCGGCGTCGATCTTCCGGAGGATCTCGGGGTCCTGCATGGGCATGACCGCCACGGCCTGCGGCCGCGGGGCGACCGGGACGTCCCGGATCGAGTCCCGGTAGTTGTCGGTCCCCCGGATGCGTTCCTTGGCTTCGGCCTCCGAGATCATCCCCCCATCGACCGCCTCGAAAGAGTCCAAGATGACCTTGTTCTGGGGCACGGCGAGGAGGTTCGAGAAGCCGGGGTCGGTCTTGACCAGCTTGGCGAGCTGGGGGAACATGCGGGACTTCCGCGCCCGGCGGACGCTGTAGTAGAAGTTCGCCGAGGAGCTGTCCCAATCGCGCATCTTGTAGCGGATCTTGGCGCTGTAGAGCTGGGGCATCGGGTTGTGGGGGGCGACCTTGGAGGCCTGCTTCAGGGCCTCCAGCGCCTCCGGGTAGCGTTCGGCCGCCTCATAGCACTGCGCGAGGCCGTGATAGAGGAGGAAGGAATCCTTCAGCAGCTTGCCTTCGGGGTCGAGGTCCAGGGCCGTCTCGTAGCCCTCGATGGCGTTCTCCGCGTCGTCGCGGTCCGGGACTCCGTTCGCGGTCCGGGTGAAGGCGCGCTGGAAGTAGGCCTGGCCGAGGAAGAAGGCGGCTTCCGGGGACCGGGGATCGGAGCGGGCGGCGCGCTCGAAGAGCGCGACCGCGGCCGAGTAGTTCTTGGCCTCCATCTCCTTCATCCCCTGGACGATCTGCGTCGCGGAGCGGAGTTGGGCGGCGGTCTTGCGCACGACCTTGCGCACGGCCTTGCGGGGAGCCTTCTTGCGGCGGAGGGAGCGCTTCTTGGGCTGGGTCTGGATCTGGGCTTCCTGGGTCTCCTCGGGCTGGATCGCGGCGGCTTCCTGCGGCGCAGCGGTCTGCGGAATCGCGGTCTGGGCGGGGGCGGCCTGTTGCTGTGCGGCCGGGGCGTACGTCTGCGCGGCGGGCGCGTACTGCATGCCCGGGGCCGGCGGCGGCGCGGAGGATTTCGTGAATGCGGAAGCGGGCACGACGAGCCCGAGTCCGAGGATGGCGACGAGTGGCGATCTGAATCGCTGCATTTGTCTTTACCCCTCGGTGATAGTGTAAGGGGAATAGCGCCTGAATTTCAGGGTCTCATGACCCGGGCCTTTCTAGGTCTAAGGGCCCAGAGGCTTCCGGCTCTCGTTCATTGTTCGGGGGGATATCAAGGGGGCGTATCCCCATTCGAGTCGAACTGCGAGATGATGGCTTTTGAGTCAGCCACCCCTTCCCCTATTTGTAGTGAGTCATAAGTCCGATTAAATTCGTCACCCCGGCGAAAGCCGGGGTCCAGGCGCCAGAACAGGATTTTGAATCCGTTCCACACGCTGGATACCGGCTGGCGCCGGTATGACGGCTTTTCAAATGTAAAGAAGCGTTGGGTACACTACACCCCACCTTGCACAAGCCCCGCCACCCAAGAATCATGGGAAGCGGGGCTTGTGCAAGTTGGGGTGACCGACGGGGATCGAACCCGCAGCCTCCTGGGCCACAGCCAGGCGCTCTACCATTGA